>RFIM01000336.1 GCA_003695215.1 Chloroflexota bacterium | reverse complement strand
TGGAATGGCATGCAAGCCGATCTGCTCAAGCTGTTTGAAGGCGAGCGCGTGCAGGCGATCTTGTTCGGACACTGGCATCGCGTCTACTGTGCGCAGCATGATGGTATCTTGCTCTTCAATCCTGGCGCCGTCTACGCTATGACGCCTGAGTCGCTCCGTTGGCAGCTGGCGCATTCGCCTTCGTTGCTCAGAGCCTTGTTCTTGGCGCGTCATCTCAGGCGCGCTGCGCGTCAGCCTGAGTGCTATCAATTCGAGCCAACAGTCGGCGTGCTGAGCATCGGCCCTGATGCTCAACTGCGCGCTGAAGTGAAGCGCTTGCCCGATGTTCACAGCCGCTAGGGCAGGCGCGCTTCCACGAACACTGTTTGTCCTGCGCGCAGGCACACTGGCACGTCTAGCGCTGTGCCGCGCACGCGCAAGCGATAGCAGCCTGCAGGCGCATCTGCCAAAGTGAAGTTCTCATCCAAAGCAGGATCGCGCGGCACACTCGGATCGGCGTAGGTGAAAGTGTAGAGCGCTCGCTTCGGCGCTGCAAGCGTCACACGGATGCCCAGCGCCTTAGAACCGTCGGCGTTCAGCAAGCGCCCGATCAACGTGCCTGTGCCTGGCAACGGCGCGTACCATAGCTCAGGATTGCGCACAGCAAAATAGGACTCTGCCGCGCCGATCCGCACCTCAAAGTGCAGATGATTGCCCAAGGCGATGCCTGTGGCGCCAACTGCGCCGATGCGATCGCCTTGTCTCACGCGCTCGCCGCTTTGCACGGCAACGTAGCTCAGATGACCGTAAAGCGTGAAGATGCGACCGCCTTCAGGCGCCTCAAGATTGTGTTGGATGATGACCAAGTTGCCGTAGAAGTTCGCTCGCTCGCCGAACAGGCGCTCTTGGTCGCTGCCCGCGTAGTAAACCGTGCCATCAGCAGCCGCTAGCACAGGCGTGCCCTGTGGATTGACGAAATCCACGCCATGATGAATGGGCGATTGATGGTTGCGATGCCAGCCATAAGGATAACCGACTGCCGCGCTGAGCGAGGCAGCCTTTTTGAGCGGACGCGCAAGCCAGTAGTGCGGATTCTCCAGCACAATGGGCGTGCTTGCTGAGTCTTGTGCCTGGGCAGGCGCGCCAAGCAGGGCGCAGCCAGCGGCCATCAGGAGCGCTAGAAAGATTTTACGGAACATCCTCATTCAGGACGGCGCTCGCCATTACACGTGTCGGGCGACCACAAGCCGCGCAGGGCGCGGCGCGCTTCTTCTTGCGCGCTGCGGAATTGGCGCTGATACTTGTGCGCGTTGCCGCGATAAGTGTATTCAAAAGCGTAGCCTTCTGCGATCATCTGCAGGTTGAAGAGCCGACCATCGCTGAACCAGACGAAGCGCAAGTGACGTCCGAAACGATCTCGATCATCTTGTGATGTATCGCGCTCTAAGTAAACAGTTTGCCCTTCCAAAAGCTGCCTCGCGCGCGCCGCAGCAGCGCGTCCAAAGCATTCAACAGGACGATCCTGCGCCACTGATTCGGGCGTATCCATGCCCAGCATGCGCACGCGCCAACGCTCACCATTCACTAAGATATCCGCTGTATCTCCATCTACCACGCGGCTGACTCGCCCTTCGGTCAAGTTACGCGGCATGGCGGGATAAGTGATGCTGAGCGTTGGCGCAGGGTCGGGCGCGCTATCGAGCGCGCCACAGGCAGCCAGGCATAGCGCCACTAGCAAGCATATCAAGCGCGGCATCGCTAGCGCACCTCAGCGGCGCTCTCGCGCCAACGGGCATAGGCTTCCTCAAGGTTCAGCAGCGGCGTCTTTAGCAGAAGCTGCGCCTTGCTGACATCAAGCGCCAAGTTGGCTGGGCGGCCTGTGGCTGCAGAAGAGACGGCTTCGATGGGCGCGTCAACGACGCCTAGCGCTTCCAAGAGCTTCTGGCCGAGCGTCAAGCGGCTGATGGCCGTTGGCGCCGCAACGTTGAGCGTGCCGCGAAAGAACGGATTCTCGATCAGCTCTAGAATCGCCTCTGCCAGATTCACGACCCAGATGGCGCTGCGGAATTCATCCGCATAAAGGCGGAGCGTCTCGCCGCGCCCGATTTTTTCCAGCATCCAGTCGGTCTGTTTGTTGCCGCGCTCAAAAGCGTAGATTAAGCTGGTGCGGATGACGTAATCAGCCATGACTTCCATTTCCGCCTTTGCCTGCCCATAAGCGGAGAGCGGCGAAGGCGGCGCGTCGTCCGCATAAGGCGGTTGTGTGCCATCGAAGACCATATCGGTCGAGAGGAAGATGAGCTTAGTCTGGCGCGGGCAGAAAGTGCGCAAGTGATAAGCGGAGGCTACAATCTGGGCGCGCAAGTTCGGTGCATTCATTGGCGGCACAGCCGTGTGAATGATCACATCAGGCTGGACTTGATCAAGCGCCGCCTTGACCGCTTCAGGGTCATTTAGATCGAGTTGAAGCGGCGTGCCAGCACGCACGCGTTGAGCGCGCGTCAGGTACGTCGCTGTGACTTGGTAACCTTTGGCGGATGCTTGTTGGCACAATTCGCGCCCTAGATCGCCGCTACCGCCTGTGATCAGAAGTTTCTTCATCGCTGCCTCGTGCTTCTGAAAGCCCCAGACTCTTGAGCGCATCACGCGCGGCTGCCTGCGCGGCGCTGCGCTTGCTGCTGCCGCTGCCTGTGCCACAACGTTCAGCGCCGATCCAGACAGCCACAGTGAAAGTTGGCGCGTGTTCAGCGCCGCTGATGGCGATCACCTGATAGCTCGGCGTTTGGTTGTGCACCTTTTGCGCCCATTCTTGCAAGCGACTGCGCGCATCCCTATCCGAGCGGTCGTGCTGCACAGCCACTAGAGCGCGCTCGAAATAGTCTTTAAGAAAGCGTTGCACTGCACGTTGACCTTGATCGAGATACAAGGCGCCGAGCAGCGCCTCGAGAGCGCCACTCAAATTGCGCTTGCGCAAGCGACCGCCGCCTGCTCCCTCGCCTTTGCCCATCAGCAGCACTTCACCAATGCCCAGCTCAGCTGCGTACTGCGCTAGGCGCTCGTTGCCTACAATGGCGGCGCGCAGACGCGTCAAGTCGCCTTCTGGAGCCGCGGGCAAGCGTCGGTAGAGCCAACGCGCCACTAGGAAGGATAACACAGCATCGCCTAAAAATTCCAGCCGCTCGTTATCGGTCAGATCGCTCGCCTCAGGATGCTCGTTCAGGTAAGAACGATGCGTCAATGCCTGCTGGAAAAGGGCAAGCCTGCGCGGTTGAATGCCTGAGCGCGCTAAGAACTGTACTACGCTCTCTACAAAATCGCTAGGGTAGCTCATGGTTGCTGTACAGGGCGCCTTGCCCGCCCAGCTGGCAAAGCGCCCTGAGTCCTATGAAGCCGTTGCCTCATGGTGAGTCTGTCGGCGTGTTTGTCGGTTGATCCGTTGGTGGTGGTGGCGGGTCCGTCGGCGTCAGTGGTGGCGGCGTCGGTGGTGGCGGCGTCGGTGGCGTCGGCGTCGGTGGCGTCGGCGTCGGTGGTGGCGGCGGCGGTGGCGGCTGGCCAGAGCCGCCACCATCAGATGGTTGTGGTGGCTGCGGGCTGGGCGATGGTGTCGGTGTGCGCGTTGCTGGGCGGCGTGTGGATGTACGCGTCGGTGTTAGTGTGTTAGTTGGCGTGAAGGTCTGCGAAGGTGTCAGAGTCGGCGTCGGCGTTGGCGTCGGTGTGCTAGTTGGCGTGAAAGTGAAGGTCGGCGTGAAGGTGCGCGTCGGTGTTGGCGTGCGCGTGGGCGTGTTGGTCGGTGTGAAGGTGAAGGTCGGCGTCGATGTGAAGGTCGGCGTATTGCTGGGCGTGCGCGTGAAAGTGCGCGTCGAAGTTGGCGTGTGCGTATTAGTGCTAGTTAGCGTATGTGTTGGCGTGTTGCTCGGCGTGAAAGTGCGGCTTGGCGTCAGCGAGACAGACTGGAAAAGCGGCGCGACAACAGGATCAGTGGTTGCCTGCGTCGGCGCTGTGGCAGTCAGAGTTGGCGTGGGCGTCTCCGTGAACGGCTCTATGGCTGTAGCGACCACGAGCGGCGCCGCTTCCGCCTGCCTGAGGAAGGCCGCGGCACCAAGGCCAAGCGGCAGCACCAACAAAGCGAGCAGCAAGGGCGTGAGCCAGCTCAGGAAGCCTGCGGCAGGCGGCTTGCCCAGCCGTGCAACAATCACTGTGATGTTATCGTTGCCGCCGCGCTTGATGGCCAGGTCAACTAGCTGCTTAGCCGCTTTGGCAGCTGGGTTCTTCTTGACAATTTTGAGGATTTCATCGGCTTCAACCAAGCTCCACAAGCCGTCGCTGCAGATGACCAGCACATCTTGCGGCGCCACTTTCAGCTGAGTGATGTTGGCTTGTATCGGAATCGGCTGGCCGAGAAAGGCCGTGACCATTGCGTTGCGCAAAGCCTTGACGGCTTCTTCCGAAGCGCC
>RFIM01000061.1 GCA_003695215.1 Chloroflexota bacterium | reverse complement strand
GGCGCTAACGTACATTGCTTGTGCTTGCCGAGCGCCGTTGAGCGAGTACGCGCCGAGCTGAGCGCCATTGACGGCGTGCAGGCAATTCGCGAGGCGCGCGCGGGCGGCGCTGCTTGGCTGGAGTCCGTCTCCAATTGAGTTTGCACCTGCTTCTCTGCGGGCAGGCAAGCGCCTAGGGTGTGGAGTCAGCGCCATTGGAGTCATGGGGCTCGTCAGGCGCGTTATCGCCGAACAAGACGAAGATCAACAGGCCGAGTGAGGCGATCACGAAGCTGCCGATCAGGCCTGCTGTTTGCCACGGCCCGAGCGTCGGGCGCTGCCCGATCAGCGGCGTGTTCGAGCCGAAGCCCAGCACGTCTGCCAAGCCAATCGCGGCTGCTAGGACCACGCCCGTCATGCTCAGGCGCACACCGACCTTCTGGGCAAGGTTGTAGCGCTGAGTCGGGTAATAAGTGGCTTGAGCGAAGATATAGGCGCCGCTGATCAGGATCGAGAAGCCTACTAGGATGGTCAGTACCTGCAGCACACCTACGCCCGCGCTTGCTTCTAGGCCAATCACGCTAGGGAACAGCCCGATGAAGGTGATCACGCCGCCCAGCAATGCCACAGCCATGCCCAGTTGTGCGAACTTCTGCGAATTTTCCATGCGCTCTCTTTTGATACAGCACGCGCTGAGCCAGAAGTATACCACGTCACGGCGCTTGCAGGCCTGAGCGGCTAGACAAGGTATGTTATAATCAATTAAGAGCGCACGAGCTGACGGAGCGCCACATGAGGTTGATTCGCGTTTTGATCCTAGACCCTGAAATTCGCTTCGCTGTGCCGATCAAGCAGGCGCTGGAAGGCATTGGACGCTACCGCGTGAACGTCTTTGCCAGCAGCCCTGCCGCATTGGAATTGCTGGCACGCGAGCCACAAGATTTCGCCGTGATAGATGCTGAAGCAGAGAGAACAGGCCTTGTGCCTTTGATCGAGACGCTGCAACGTCTGCATCCACAGCTGACGATCATCCTCAGTCATCGCGCCGATCAGCCGCTTCTTTCCCTGCCGCGGCGCCATAAATTGCTCACGTTGCTCAAACCTTATCTTGCCCGTCAGCTTGACGCGCTGATCCGCGATTCTCTGAGTGCAGCGCCGACCGCGCCATCAGCGGCGCAACACACACAGGCCCTTTCACAACCTGATGCCACTTTCTTGCGCGCCATTGAGAGCCTCGCTGATGGCACGACCACGCTTATGCTCGGCGATGCGCCGCCTGGCCTGCCCGAGCCGCCTATCTCGCCTGAGGCCACGCTGCAGCACTTGATCAGCGGCACCCAATCGCTTGCGGCAGCGCCGCAGAGTGCGCCTGTAGCGCCTGAGCTCTCGCCGCAGACTCTGCTCGCCGCTGAAATGGCCCTTGAGAGCGCTACAGACGACTCAGTGCCGTTGACGGACCTAGCCGATCATTTGGCGAGCGAAGCTGAGAAAGTGCCGCCTGAAGCGCGCCCGCCTTGGATTGCGCCCGCTGAGTCACCGAATCTGGAGCAGACGCTCAGCCACACGCTTCATCAAACAGTCCAAATGGCAACTCGGCCTCAGCTGATGCCGCCTGAGCGCGCCGCTGAGCCCATTGCCGCGCTCGCTTTGCGCTTCATGCAGCTGACTGTCGATGACGCCGCTAAAGCCGCTTTCCTGACGCGAGGCGCTGAGCTGATCGCCTTAGCCAGCTCTGGCACGCTCGACGAGTTGACGCGCAGCTTTGCCCTGCGCGAGATCGCGCGCCTATGGCAGGGCAACCTCAACGCGCCGATAGCCTTCCGACCGCTGCAAGTGAACGCCGAGACGCTTTATCTGCTCTATTCCACGCGCACAGTGGAAGACCTGACGCTCTCGCTGCTCTTCCCTGGCGATGTGCCGATGCGCACCATTCGGCGCGTGGCGCGCCAATTGCACGAGGCTATGGCGCGCCTGCCCAAGCCCGAAGCGCCTGCTGCGCAGCCTGCGGAAGCTGCGCCAACTGCAGAAGAAGTGCCTGAGGCAGCCAAGACTTTGCCGTCGCGCCCAACTGATCTGCGTCCGCCGAAGGGCCTGCGTGAGGCTGTCGCCGCATCAGCGGAATCGGCGCCGCCTGTAGTCTTCACCTTAGCGCTCCTGCCTGCAGAGCCGCCTTTAGCGGACGATCTAAGCGCGCTTCTGCCGCGCTACTTCGAGGAAGCAGCGGCGAAGGCAGGCTGGCAAGTGGATGGCGTTGAAATTCTACCGACGCACGTTAGCTTGCAGCTGAGCGTGCCCTCTGAGGTCGCGCCTGCGGCTGCAGCTGAGCGCTTGATGCGCGAGACAGCCGAGCGCGCAGACAAAGCAGCGCTTTGGCTAGATGCTTGCTACATCATCACGCCGGCGCGCAGCTTGACTCAGCGCGAGTTGGCGGAATTCCTCGAGTACGCGCGCCTCGTCCAGAGCGGCATGTCCTGAAGTGCAGCTGTGTGCTGGGGGACCTGGACTCGAACCAAGACTAACGGGGCCAGAACCCGTCGTTCTGCCAATTAAACTATCCCCCACCTTGTACACGATAGCATAGCACACTTCGAGCGCGTGCGCAAGGCCCTCTTTTGCGCTATGCTAGGCGCATGGAGAGAAAGCCCATGCTGCCTGACTCTGCGACCATAGATTACTACGACCACGCGCGCGATGCGCAGGCCGTGATCGCCGCCTGGCAGAGCGCCTTCGGCGATCTGTTCCGCATCGATGAGCGCGCTTTGCGCGCCCTCGCCCTGACCACAGGCCCGTATCGCCCTGGCGACCATTTCGTGGCACGCCACGCCGATCAAATCGTCGGCTTCGCCTTCACTCAGCTGGTAAAACAGCCCAACGCGCCGCTCCATGCCTGCCTGTGCGCCATCGGCGTCGCTCGAGCCTTCCAGAGGCAAGGCATCGGACGCGCCCTGCTCAGCACGGCTTGCGAAGCCGCTGCCCATGCAGGCGCCGATCACATCCGCCTCGGCGGACACTTGCCGCGCTTCTTTCCTGGCGTGCCGCACGCGCTGCCCGCCGCCGCCGATTTCTTCGCCACGCAAGGCTTCCAAGTCGATCATCCCGATCAGGCCGTCTGCGATTTGATCCAAGACCTGAGCGCTTATCACACTGAGCCGCACATCGCTGAACGCATCAGCAAGTGTGGCGCAACGCTGCGCACAGCCACGCTTGCCGATGAGGCCGAGATCCTCGCCTTTCACCAGCGCGAGTTCCCGAACTGGCAGCCTGAATACGCGCACGTGATCGCCGTTGGCGACGCCCAGGACATCCTGCTGGCCCAGGATAGCCTGACAGGCGCTTTGCTTGGCACGCTGATCTTATTCACGCCGCATTCGCAGCAGCTGCGCGGCGACGTTTTGTGGTGGCGAGAACTAGGCGAGCCGCTTGGCGCGCTCTCAGCCGTCGGCGTGAGCGCCACAGCGCGCGGACGCGGCATTGGCTTGGCACTGGTCGTGCGCGGCACAGAACTGCTCAAGGCGCGCGGCGTGCGCATTGCGCACATCGGCTGGACGAACGTGCCGCATTTCTATGAGCAGGCAGGTTATCGAATCTGGCAGCGTTTTGATAGCGGTTGGCGCGCGCTCAAATGAACGCAGATGCGATTGAAGCCTTATGGCAAAAAATTCTGACGGCTGCGCTGCTGGGCACAGCGCGGCAGCCTTTCGTGCCACTGGAAGCCGAAGGCGCGCTCGGCGCTTTGCTCAAGTGGCGCGATCAAGCTGATGCTGAAGGCGCCTTGCTCAGCGCTGCAGCCGCGATCAGCTATGTGCGGCGCGCAGGCGAGCTGCCCTTCGCGCCGCTCGGACGCGCCCTGCCCGCGCCTTGCCCGCCCGATCCGCAGCCTGCCATGCCCTACGAAGCCGCTGAGCTGCTGAGCAAATTCAGCCCGCACCGCCCTTATTTGCTGGAAGAATGGCTGAAATTAGCGCATGAGCGCCGTCTGCGCGTCCCTGAGCCATTGGCGCCTGAGCTGCTGGCCATGAGCGAACGCATCGCGCCTGCGCTCGGCGCCTTGATCGCAGGCGTGCGCGGACGTTGGCTCGCCATGCAGCTGGGCACATGGCAATACGCCGCTTTTCAGCTGGATGACGAAACAGCGTGGCGCACAGGCGCGCCAATCACCCGCAAGACCTTCCTCAGCGCTTTGCGCCTGACTGAGCCTGAGCGCGCGCTACGCCTGTTAGAAGCGACTTGGGAACGCGAAGCGCCCAACAGACGCGCCAATCTGCTCGCAGCGCTAGCCCACAACCTCGACCAAGCCGACTTGCCCTTTCTGAGCCGCGTCGCTCAGATCGATCGCGCGCCTGACGTGCGCGAGAGCGCTGCCCGCCTGATCGACCAGCTGCAAAACGCGCCGACGCCTGAGCAGCGCGAAGCCGAAGCCCTGCCGCT
>RFIM01000060.1 GCA_003695215.1 Chloroflexota bacterium | reverse complement strand
GCAGAGAGTTGCCAAACTACAACACTGTTCGAGTCGCCAACGCTCGCTAGGAATTTTCCGTCAGGGCTGAGCGCAACTTGGCGCACTGCATGCAAATCACGAATACGATTAATTAGCACGCCACTACTGACTTCCCACAAATGAATCTGTGCGTCTTCACTGCCAGCAGCCAGGAGCAAGCCATCTTGGCTGAACCCGAGTGACGTTACAGGCGCTATGTAATTGCGATTGTTGCCGAGAAGGCGAACGAAAGCGCCCGTGCGTATATCCCATAGACGCACGCTGCGATCTGCGCTCGCGGAGGCAATGAAGCGGTTATCAGGGCTAATCGCCACAGCGCGCACAGCGCCCGCGTGACCGCTCAAGATACTGCGCTCGGCACGAGATGGCAAGTCCCATATGCGCACAGTGCCATCAGAGCTGCCCGCTGCAATGTAGTTACCATCAGAGCTGATAGCAACGCTGGTGCGGTCTGTCAAACCACTCCATGTGAACAAGTTCCGACCACTGAGCGTATCCCACAAGCGCACGCGATTGTCGCTACCTGCTGAGGCAAACTGATTACCGATGCTATTGAAAGCAAGGGCATTGATGACCGCATCATGTGCTGCAATTTGCGTCAACTCAGTTATCTGAGCAACATTCTCGGCTGTGATGGGCAAGCGATTAGCGCGTAAAATTGACCTGATCGAATTAGCAGTAGCCGTCCTTGCAAGGTTAGCGGCTGCGCTAAGCGCGTTTTGGAAATCTGCAGTGCGCGCTTGAGCGACCGCAGCAGTGGCAGTTTGCTCTAAGGCTACGTTAACTTGTGCTTCAATGGTGCGCTGCAGATCCAGTGCGCTAAGTGTAAGCGCATTTGGAGGGGTTGGGCTGACCAAAGGAGTGTTGGTGGGCGTCGGAGTTGGCGTAATGCCAAGTGTTGCCAATAAAATGGCGTTGAAAGTTTGTTGATAAGCAGTGGTAGCAGTTTGCCATGCTTGTACAACAGCAGTTTGCGTTAAACTTTGCCCAACTTCGAAAATGATGGTTTCAAGAAACTTTGTAGGGTCAATTGTAGGCGTTACCGTAGGCGTGCTGCTAGGTGTTAAAGTCGGCGTAATAGTTGGCGTATTGCTTGGTGTAAAGGTTGCTGTCAAAGCTGCTTGTGTGAGTGTCTCAAAAAAGGCACGCGTGCGCAATTGGATACTTGCTGCTGTGGCAGTGCGTGCATTGACGGCACGCGCTGTTGCCGTCAGACGTGGATTGATGATCGCGTCTAGCGTCCGGCGCTGCACAGTTGGATCGAGCTGCGCAGCTGAGCGCTCAGCTTGCAAGATAGCCAACATCAATGTCAGTAGGCATAGTCCGCTGCACAAAGATACAATGCGCAGAGTTGTCTTGGGCATCGCCGTCTCGGAAGTCAGCTAACAAGTGTCTCTAGATTATACGTTACAGCAGGCACGTGGCAAGGTTTTAAGCAATTATCGACGGCTTTGACAGATACATTGAGGACGTGTTATGCTTAGGTCGCAATCTTTACGTCACGCACAGGTTCTTGCTCTCTGGGGAAACAACACGGCGCATAGCCGTGCAGAAGGCTTATGGAACTCAGTGGCTATCTTCGCCTCATTCGGCGCTGGTTATGGCTTTTCATCGCAGCTGCGATTGTTGCTGGCAGCGCTGCCTTTGTGGTGGTGCGGACACAACCGCCTGTCTACCAGGCGACAACGCTTCTGCAGCTGGGTAATTATCTCGGCTTGACTGATCCCAGCCCCAATATGATCCAAGCTGCAGCGGCGCTCTCGCAGAGCTACATTACGCTCCTGAAGACTCGCCCTATCCTGCAGGCGGTCATTGATAAGCTGAAACTGCCGTTCGACGCTGAGACCTTGGCGTCTCTGTTCATCGGTCAGATCACTTCTGGCACATCCTTCTTGACTTTGACAGTCAGTTACTCTGATCCCGTTTTGGCAGCTGAAGTAGCGAACGAACTAGCAGCACAGCTGATTGCCAATAGCCCGACTGAACTCACCCGCGATCAACAAGAACAAGCTCGTATTCTACAGGTAGAAATACAAGCCGCTCAGGCACAGCTACAACGCGACCGCGAAGAGTTACAAGTCATTGATTCAGCGCTTGGAAGCGCGATCGCTGATGAACAAGAGCGAGACTTGCTTGTTTTGCGGCGCGGCGAGCTGATCAACCAGATCAACACGACTCAAGGCAACCTCGCCAGCATGACGCGCACACTAGCGGAGATTCAGCAGCGCGGCACTATCAATTTCATCCGCGTAGTTGAGCCTGCTCAGATACCTACGCGTGCAGCAAACGAGAATCCCTTGCCAAGCATGATTGCTGCTAGCGCTGTTGCCGTTTTGCTGGCATTTAGTGCAGCGCTGCTCTTTGAATATCTGAGTGATAGCCTGCGCTCGCCGGCTGAGATCATGCCTCTGTTGAATGTGCCATTGCTGGGCGCTGTAGCGCCATTTGGGAGCAAACGCGGCTATAAAAATAAACTTGTCACATGGACTCAGCCTCGCTCAACTATTGCGGAAGCGTATCGCGCTTTGCGCGTCAACATCCTCTTCCGAGAAAATTTAGATGAGGCTATCTGCCGCACCTATGCAGTGACCAGCCCGAACCCTGCTGAAGGCAAAAGTGTGACAGTGGCTAATCTTGCCGTTGCTTTTGCCATGACAGGTATGCGTGTTTTGCTGATTGATTTTGACTTGCGTCGCCCTACGCAGCACAGCATTTTCAATGTCCCAAATACTGCTGGCTTAGCAGATATTTGGCGCAAGCATGAAGCAAATAGCCATCACTTGCAGGATACAACTTTGCGCGAGCAGATTGCTCAACAAGTGCCGCGCTTGGTTCAAAAGACGGAAATTCCTAATTTGAGCTTACTGCCGAGCGGTAGGGCACCGATTAGCTCTTCTGAGCTAATCGATTCGCTTCAAACGCGCTATTTGATGCGGTTTTTGACTCAAAGCGGCATGTACGATGTCATTTTGATCGACACGCCACCGATCCTCGTTGTGACCGATACTACAGTTGTGGCACGCTTGACCAACGCAAAAAGCATTCTGGTAGTTGAATCAGGACGCACACGACGCGGCGCAGCTGTGCGCGCCGTACAGCAGTTTGCATCGCTTGAGTTGCCCTTGCTCGGCGTTGTCATCAACCGCTTGAAGGCGCAAGATCGTGATGCTGGCTATGGTTACTACTATTACTATGGTTATACACGCTACGATTCGACGCAAGGCAACCCTCCGACGGTCAGCATGCGTGTTAACGATGTTCAGCAGCGGTAGGCTCTATGACTACACAAGAGAAGATCGCAGCTCCTTCTAGTGCAGTGACGGCATCCACGCGCAAGCATCGCAAACGCCGCTCGCTAATTCCACGTCGTGTGCGTCGTCTGCTCAAAGCGTTACCTTGGCAGCTCATCGTGATCGTTTTGATCTTGGCGCTCGTGGTGCCAAGCGCTGCTGTTGCCGTCTTGGCTGCTGATTCCTACGCGCGTGTGCGCGAAACGCTGGCTAGCCTTGAGCGCGTGCTCACCACGCTCAATAGCCGTTCATTCACAGAATTGACAGAAAACGATTTTGAACGCCTGCAAGCTAGTGTCAATAACTTGAGCGCCGCCTTGCAGCGCGCGCAGCAGCAAACCGCGTTGTTGCGCCTAGCAGCCTCTGCCATTGGCGATGTGCAAACCTTGCTCACAGGCCTTGACGCAGCACAAAGCATGAGCAATGCAGCCCAAAATATGCTCGAAGGGTTGCGCCCAATACTCATACTGTTGGCGCGCAGTCAAAATCCTGAGGCACTCTTGGCGCAGGAACGCATTGAAGAACGCCTGATCGAACTATTGCGCGCAGCGCAAGGACGCTTCGAAACGGCAAAGGCGCAGCTGCAGGCCGCACAAGAGCGAATTCAAAGCATCAACCTAGTGCCGCCAAACTTGCTGAGTGATTATCGCCAGCTAGTGCGTTATCACAGCTTGCTCGATCGCGCGAATCGCATCTTGCTAGGTTTGCCAGCGTTCATCGCGGAAGCCTTCGCTGTAGAATCGCCTAAGAATTATTTGATCCTTTCCCAGAATAACGATGAGCTGCGCCCTTCTGGTGGTTATATCAGCACTTATGGCTGGCTGCGCCTGCGCCAATTCCGCATCATTGATTATGACTACAACGGCACCAGCCGCTTCAGCCCAAATCCGCCACCTGATGAACTAGCGAGTACGCTTGAAGTGCCGTCATGGTGGTTTAAATCGACAATCCCAATCATGGCCGCTTGGAGCGGCAGCTGGTATGCTGACTTCCCTAGCACAGCGCGCATGGCGATTTGGTATTACGAGCAAGGTGAGAATCCGCGCTCGCCGATAGATGCAGTCATCGCGCTCGATCTAACAGGCTTTCAGATGTTGCTGGAAGCGTTAGGCGACGTCAAACTTGCGGATGGGCGTACGGTTAGTGCTGAGACGTTCCGCCAAGTTATCTATGGCGTACGCGCTAACAATCAGCTTGAACACAAAGACTTTCTGGCACAAGTCTATCGTCAAATTCTAAGCAAATGGCAGACTCTCTCGGCTGATCGTGGCATAGCCCTACTGACGGCAGCGATTCGTGCTTTTGAGCAAAAGCACTTGATGCTCTACTTCACCAACCCTGAAGTTCAAATGACTGCTGATCTACTAGGCTGGACAGGCAGGCAAGCTGATGGCACAGCTGATTATCTGATGGTTGTGGATACCAACATGGGCAATAAATCCAACAGTTCTGTTGTGCGCAGCCTCAGCTACAGCGCCACTATCCAAGCTGACCGATCTTTGAAGAGCCGAGCCGTGCTCGATTACGACTACTCAGCCGAGCTTGCTGCCAATGATCCTGCTGTGGCGCCTGAACACTATGGCAGCCAGAAGGACTATTTCAGCCTGATGCAGCTTTATGTGCCAGTTGGCAGTCAGCTAATGCGCGCGGCTAACTTGCAATCGCCTGTGGCTGTCGATCCGCAAACGCGCCACACCATTTTCGCCACAGGCTTTGTAGTGCCATTTGATGAGCAGATTCGGCTTGAGTTTGAGTATACTGTGCCAGATGCCGTGCAAGAATACGGCCTCTACCGACGCTACCAGTTGTTGCTTCAAAAGCAGCCCGGCACGCGCGTCGAGCGCGCCAACGTGCAAATTACATTGCCTGCAGGCAGTCGTGTTGTTAGCGTCACACCAACACCTTTGGATATCTTTCTGCTAGATGCACCGATCGTTGAGTTTCGGCTTAGCATGCTGACTGATCAGCAGATCGAGATACTCTTCGAGTCTGCGGCACAATGAGGCAAATTAAGAGCGGGCAGGAAACTCTGCCCGCTCTGCTTTTATCTCATTGTGATGGCGTTGGCGTGACAGTCCCAACAGGGACAATCGGCGTCGGAGAGCTGAGTGGTCCGCCGACAGGTTGCCGCGGCACTTCAGTGGCTAAACCGAACACTTGGCTAGAACGCTCAAGGCAGCTGAAGGCCAGCGCTTCAGGCGGCAGGCAGTCGGCTGCACAGTTGACTACAGACTCGGCTGCGCCACGCCGATCCGTCTCGCAGATGTTATTGCCGCATAGCGCCATCTCACTGAAGTCATTCGGGCAGTTCCCAGCCGTCTCACCTGCATCTTGTTGCATGTTGCCGCAAGTGATGGGCGCAATCGGATTGCTGAGCGCAGCGCGATAGGTAGATAGCCAGTACGTGCGATAGCGTGCGAGGAAGTTGTTCAGATCAAGCGCAGAGATATCAAAGTTCCTGATCGCCTCAAGGATTTCTTGCACAGCTTGCTGATCCTCCTCTGCGCTCATTGCAGCGTCATCCCTAGCCGGCAGACCAAGCAACTCACGCATGAAGACGCGCACATTTGGATTTTGATTAGCAATGAAGAGATCGGCTAGAAAACTGCGCACGGCACTTTCTCGAGCAGCGTTGAAAGGCACGTTCACAAGTACAGCGTTGCTGGACTGGCGCAGCTCATCAGTGCAGATACTTGGCGTCGGCTCTGGCAACCGCAGATCAACGAACACGAAGTTTTCCTCGTTCACGCGTGTATCCTGACCACTAGTGCTCACCACACGCACCTCGCCTACTTGGCTTAAGACTGCCGCGTGCAGGTTTGGTGCAACAAATGACCAGAATTGCGTGCCTTCTACAGTGATGCCTGCTGTCGGTAAAACCACTTGGAAGCGATCCTCAGAGCGCAGCGCGCGATCGACACGGCTGAGAGTCTTGCCAACAATCTGTTCGATAGATATTAGCACACCACGTTCAGCGCGCTGCTGCATGACGCCAATCCGCAGAAGCGATGTTGGGTAGATATCTAAGGCTATGCCCGTCACGATGTTGAGTTGGGCAAAGCCATCGGCACCTGTCCGCACCTGATCGCCTGCGCGCACGTTCTGCCGACCACGCAGAGTGACCCATTCCTGTGCGTCACTGGCGCGATATTGAACTAGGCCTGCCACAGGCACAAGCGAGCCTGCAAAGTTTTGTTGTGCTTCCACGCGTTCAGCCAGTGAGATGCTCATCAACAATAGGCTGAGAATTAGGAAGACTACCTGAGCCACTACAAGCCGTGAAGATCGCATGCACAAATTCTCCAGTTGTTTAGAATAAGTGACGCGTTGCCCATTTTGAGGGTTACATCGATTATTATACCGCACAATCATCCCTAGAGTAGCGCAGGGATGTTGAAGAGAAAGTTGCCTTGAACCAAGGCACGTGCAAACTATCTATTTGGCGCGTGCTCTAAAAGGGTTTATCATTGAGCGCTATCAGCGCGCGCTCAGCTGTTGTAATCGAGGATGATGGCAGTGGCAAAACAGGCAGTTTGGCGGGCAAAATTCGCCTTATTCTTCGCTTTATTGATGTGTAACTGGATGCTATCAGGTTGTGCTGTGCCAGAGCGAATGCTCCACATTGGCGTGATCAATCTCTCGCCGCTGCTCTTGCCCGTCTTCGAAGGCTTCAAGCAGGGCATGGCAGAGTTTGGCTACCGCGAAGGCGTGAACGTGAAGTACACCTACCTTGAAGCGGTCACAATTGATAAGCTAGACGGCTTGGCGGCTACTTTCCTATCGCCTGATATCGACCTGATCTTGGCGATCAGCACGCCTGCAGCGCAAGCGGCCAAGCGCATTGCAGGAGATAGCAAGCGCATTGTCTTCGCCAGCGTTCTCGATCCGATCGGCGCAGGCATCGTCGAGTCGATTCGGCGGCCAGGCGGCAACATCACAGGCATTCGACATGGCGTGCATGAGGCCAAGCGCTTCGAGTGGCTCCTGCGCGTCAAGCCTGACATCTTACGCGTCTACGTTCCTTTCAATCCTAACGATCGTGCCGCTGTGATCAACTTGAACATCGTCAAGGAAGTAGCAGACCTTTATGGCGTGCAGATTGTCGAGCGCGCCTGCCCTGATGACGCTGCGATCACAGCTGCACTGCTCGAGATGCCCGATGATATAGACGCCATTCACGTTTTGGCCGATAACCTGATCGCCTCGCGCTTAGTGAACGGCACGCCGAACTTCTTGAGCGTCTCACTTGAGCGCAAACTGCCCATGTCGGTGCCGATTGTGACGCAAGTGGCCCAAGGCGGCTTGATCGCCTTCGCCTTCGATTTCTTCTCGCTAGGCAAGCAGTCGGCGCGCCTTGTGGATCAAGTGCTGCGCGGCGTGAAACCAGGCGATTTACCCGTCGAGACCGTTGAGTTTGAGCTTGCCATTAACGTCGGCACGGCCCATGCCATTGGTTTAGCCTTGCCTGATGAGCTTATTGAGCAGGCCGATCGCGTCTTCTATGGCAATCCGAGCGCGCTTACGCCGCTCAATACGCCACAGCCGACTGCCTCGCCGACGCGCGCGCCAAGCCCGACTGCTACTGAGCGCACTTTTTGAAGGATAGGCGTATGAGGCAAAGCATTCGCAGACGCTTACCACTTTCCTACATTACAGTAGCAGTCGGCCCACTGCTTCTGGTTGGGCTAGTGCTGGTGATTGTCAGCTTCAGCTTCCAATACAACCAAGCGCTCAGCAAGCAGAGCGAAGTGGCAAAGCGAGTCTCGACTGAGCTGAATGCTTTCATCGGTAAGCTGGAAGCCGAGCTGCAGACCGCCGCCAAAGAATTGCGCGGCATGAGCAACCTTCAGCAACAAAATCTGCTGGCACGCCTGCCATCTTATCCGCAAATTTTTCAAGAGCTGATCCTTGCTGATGCCAGTGGCGCTGAGCTCGTCTATCTCTCACGCTTGAATGTGCTTGATCCGCGCCGCTTGGTGAACTGGGCAAATGAAGACGTCTTTTTCTTCGCCCGTTCTGAGCGCAAGCCTTACTACAGCGCTGTGCTAATTGATGAAGAGACAGGCCAGCCTGCGATGCTGATCGGCGTGCCTATCATCAATCCGCAGAATGGCGCTGCTGCAGCTGTGCTGATCGCCAACGTGCGCTTCAAGCCAATCTGGGACTTGATCGCCGCTGTGCAGCTTGACGCTGGCGAGAACGTCTTCATCACGGATGCCTCAGGGCGCATTGTGGCGCACTTGAACCCATCGATTGTGTTGCAAAACAAAACCTACCAGCGTCCAGAGGTCAGTGGCATAGGCGCAGGGCAATCGGCGCCAACTGTAGTGGTCACTTGGGCGACGCGCACCTACGGCAACCAAACCTTCGTGATCGTGGCCGAACGCAATCTGCTGAACGCGCTCGAATTCGCCTTATGGACGGTTGTGATCGCCTTGGCGGTCATGGCGCTAGCTATCGTGATCGCAGCAGTGACAGGACGGCGTGCGGCACAGCGCGTCGTCGTGCCAATTGAAGCCTTAGTCAAGGCGGCGCTGGCGCTCAGCGAGAAATCTGAGGCCTTTGAACCTGCCCGACTTGTGCCGATTGCCAAGCGCGAGGACGAGTTCGGCCAGTTGGCGCGCACTTTCCAAATCATGGGCGAGCAGGTCATCAAACGCGAGCAGACGCTCAAGCAGGAAGTGCAAGAGCTGCGCATCGAGATCGACGAGGTGAAGAAGAGTCGCGCTGTTGCCGAAATCACGGATAGCGAATTCTTCAAGGAATTGCAAACAAAAGCAGCGCGCATGCGCCAACGCACTAAATCCTTCTCGGGCAGTGAAGGAACCGCGGCAGATGATGCACAAGCGCTACCTGCCCAATCTTGACAGCTTTTTTGGAAATTCTATATGTAGCTTTCAAGGCAATGTGTGCTAGGATGAGCGTACAGCGAGATTTGAGGAGGCATTGCCTTGAGCAGCACAGAGGAGCGCACTAAACTGCTGGTCATTCATCACGATGAAGGCGTCCGCGATACGCATCATGGCTTCATGCGCCAATGGGGCATCACAGGCCAGACGACAGGCGCACAAGCCATCAGCATGACGCACGGCACGCTCGCGCCCGGCTTGAAAGCAGAGCCACATTACCATCCCTTTGAGACCGCTATCTACATCATCAGTGGCAAAGCCAAAGTCTACTATGGGCCAAGCCTTGAGCATGAAGTCATCTGCCAAGCCGGCGACTTCGTGTACATTGCAGCGGGCGTTGTGCACACGCCTGAGAACATCGGCGATGTGCCGCTTGACTATGTTGCGGCACGCAGCGCGCCTGAAGATGTCTACTATTTGCCAGGCACAGGCCCAATGGCCTGACCTGTGCGCTCATTTTCTGACACAGGCTGGCCCAGCTGAGCTGTACGCTGTCATTCTTTACAAACGCCCTTGCGCGCGGCGCAGAACTTTGCTATACTAGCAGCCACAACGCGCCGAGATAGCTCAGTTGGTAGAGCACTGCACTGAAAATGCAGGTGTCGCCAGTTCGAGTCTGGCTCTCGGCATTTGCGCAACAAAATCGCCCTTGCACAAGGGCGATTTTGTTTCATCGAGCTCTAGGCACGTATGATCACGGCTTCGTATGGGCGCAAGCTGAGCTGCTCATGAACAGCTTCAGCTGTCCGATCCATCTCGGTTGAGAGAATGAGCCTGCCGCCGCTC
>RFIM01000335.1 GCA_003695215.1 Chloroflexota bacterium | reverse complement strand
TAAAAGTAAGCGCGCTGCGAGCCGTATCGCCCGCTATCCACATCAACGTTGCGCAAATAGCCTACAAACAACGTCCTGCTATCGTACTGGACAATCACCCCTTGCCCAGGCTCGCACACACCACACAAAGGGCTGGCCGTGTTGTTCGGCGTAAAGCGCCTGTCCTGATTATCGAGCGTGATTTGGCACAGGCACGGCGCCGCCACAAAATCGTTCGGCGCGCGAATGCCCTGATCGATCTGCACACTCTCGACGTACGGCGTCAAATCTAGCCATGTGGAGTCGGCCAGCCGCAATTTAAAGCCGAACATGCTCACTCCTTCATTCCCATAGCGCGTCGTCAGCGAAGAGCGGCGCGCCATCGCTTTGCAAGGTCAGGCGCACTAACAGGCCGCCGCCGTGCGGCGCGCTGACGTGCCGCTCGGCGATCAGCATCGGATAGCCGTGCTTAGGCGCGCCGCTGAACTTGCCGAACACGCCCCAGATCAGCTCGCCGCGCTTGCCGACGCTCAGGCGCGGCAGCGCGCTAAGCGCGAAAGGCACTTGCGTGCGCGTGAAGTAGCCCTGCCAAATGACTGTGCAGGCGCGCACGCCGATCAACAGGCTGCGCGCCATAGCATTGCCGCGCGTGTTCTGATGCACGCTGACCTGCTCAGTCATCTCAAAGTTGGTGCGCGCTGCCGAGAGAATCAGCGGGCCTTCGGCGTCGCGCCATTCGGCATAGGCCGAGCGCTCAGCAAAGTTCGGCGCGCTCATTCGCGCACCTCGTCAGTGCGCAGGAAGGTCGCCGTGCGCACGCCGCTCAGCTGGCGGAAGCGCATCGCCTGCGCTGTGCAATGCTCATACTCCTGGCTGCTCTTCAAGCCATGCGTCGCTGACCAATCCACGCGCGCTGCTGCGAAGGCGGCTTTCTGTTCCCAGATGCTGGCAGCCGCGCCATATAGGTCATAGCTGCGCGCATCAAGCGTGTAGGCCGCGCCTTCCTGGTCTTCGGCGAAAAGAACGCGCCGCGCTCGATAGTTGACGCTGAAGCCGCTGCTGATCGCCACGCCGAAGGCATCGCGCACGGCGAAGCCGCTCTCAGGCGCCGCTTCCTCGATCCAGGTGCCCAGCGCCGTCGGAAAAGCGTATTCGTAGTAGCGGTAAGCGCCATCGATGAATTGCGGCAAGGCGATCAGTGGCGCGCCGTAAACAGTCCGTCGCGTGGCATCCAACTCCGCTTGCAGCAATTCGTCCGTCCAGTAAGTCAGCGCGCCGACAGTCAGATCAGCCTCGCCAACAGCGCACAAGGCGCGCAAGTGCGCGATCAGCGGCAGCAAACCAAGTCGAACAGGCATTCAGCCACTCCTTTCACAATGGGCGAGCCTCAGCCCGCCCATGACCAACGCTTCGCGTCGCTTCTCAGCTAGTTCGGCAAGGTTGCCAAGCCGATCAGCTTCACGCCCATGTTCGGGCGCCACACACCGTGCGCAAACCACAGCGAGAAGTTCAGCTCCAATGCCTCGCGCGATTCATCGCGCTGCGGGCGCACGTTGAAGGCACGGCGCTCATCGTAGGCCAGCGCCAAGGGCGAATACATCGCGCCAATAGCGCTATCGGCTGTCACAGCGATGCTCGGCGTGACCACAAAAGTGACGCCGCCGATCAAGCTGGCCACAAAGTACGTCGAGACCAGCGCGTCTTGAAAGGCAGGCGCTTGCTGCAGCTCTGTGCCGCTCAGCGCCGCGCTCTCCACCAAGCGCAGCCATTGGTACGGATGCAAGGCGCAGAAATACGGGCTTGGCACTTTGGCATTGTGCAAGAGCGCGCGCGCCCGCAAGATGTGCGCCCAAGTCAGCGCCGAGTCAGCTGCGCCGAAGCTGCCGCCCGTCAGATCGCTGAAATCAGCGGCAATTTGCGCATCCACGAATTCGGCAAAAGCCGCGCCCATCTCCAAGGCGACGTCGGCGCGCACGTTTTGCGGATCAGTCGCCAGGCGCTCATCGGTCAAGATGACCTGATCGGCGTAGCGCGAGGGCGTCAAGGTGCTGAGCAAAGTGCGGTTGAAGGCAGTGGCTGTGACGTCGGCGCCTTCAGCGAAGGCGCGCACATTCGCTGCCGCATAGACCGAGGCCTTGCGCGGCGCCATACCGCTGTTATCGGTGAATGCGCTGACAGTGCGCACTAAGACGTTGTTGGTGCGCAAGGTGAAATAGGCGCCTTCGTAAATCTCCTCGATCAGCGCAGCCACCGCCGCATAGGTTGAGAGAGTCATGGCTCACCTCCTGGCTATTCATCCTGCCAACGGACGCCGCCACGCCCAAACGGATTGGCGCGCCCGCTCAGCCGCTCGCGCAGCCAACTTAGATCGGGCGCCGCAGGCTCAGCCGCATGCCCGAGAACGCCTTGCGCGCCGCGCGCCCGCATAGCGCGCGCCAAAAGTGCCGCATCCTGAGCCAACTGCTCTGAATCCTCGGCCCGCAGCAACGCGATCAGCTCTGCTGGAATGCCGTGCTGCGCTGCTAATGCCTCGCGCTTGGCTTGCAGCGCCTCGCGCCGTGCCTGCGCCAACTGCGATTGCAATTCCGCGATGAACAGCTCCTGCGTCTCTTCTGACTCAGCTCGCTCAGTCATCTGAAGCAACCTCCTCATCTGATGAACCCACCTGCAGAGCGCGCTCAGCCGCTAAGCGCGCCAACTCTATCTCCCAGTCGCGGCCGCGCTCGCGCGCCGCCGTCTGACGGCTGACGAGGCCGAGCGCTAGCTCGCGCGCCAAGACTGCCACCGACTCAGCGGCGTTGGTCGGCAGCGGATCAGGCCAAATGACGCGAATCGGCGCTAGGTAATCTGCCTCGCCTATCAGCAAGCGCATGGTCTGGCTGAGCTGCTGCAAACCGACCTCATAGCTGCGCCGCAGCTCCTCGATCTTGAAGAGCGCGTCCATGTAGAGCGCGCGCACGCCCAAGTTGGTGATCCGCTGCCAATCCGCCACGTTGCCATCCAGCACCACCACGCGCTGCTCCGCCAAGAAGGCGCGCGTCAGGAATTCAACCGCCTTCATGCTGCTCGCCAAGTCGCTCTGCATCTCAAGGTTGAAGACCTTCGCATCGGCCTTAGGGATCGTCCAGAGCGTGTTGATGGCGGTCGGCGTCAGGTCGCGCGCCTCAAAGCCAATGCCGACCGTGCGCGGCGCAGCATGGTAGCGCAGGATGCGCGCTACGTCGCTCATCAGCTTGTTGACGCGGTCGTTCAGGGCGAAATTGCTGATCTCAGGTTGGCCGTAAAAGGCGTTCGGCGCGCTCTGATGCGGCCAGGTGACGATCGGCGCTAGAGCGTAGCGCCAAAGCCTTTGTTCAAGGCGGCGCCAACCGCTGCCCTCATCTTGCCAAGTCTCGATCAGCCATTCGCCCTGCCCGCGCACAATGGCTTGCCGATAGTTGGCGCGCCCATAAGACCAATGCAGCTCGTACCACAGCACATCTTCGTAGTCATCGGCGCGCCAAAAGGCCAGGCAATTGGCGGGATTCAAAGCCAGCAGGCGCGGTGCGTTCTCAGGTGGTTCAGGCGCCAAGACGCGTACGAAGACCTGCCCGCTCAGGCAACCTTGCCTTGCCAGCTTTGCTAGCAGGCGCACGCCGCCATTGCGCTGCCAGAGCTGATCCAGCGCCGCATTGGCCTCAGGGCGGCTCGGCACATCCAGCGCGGGAAACCGTGGCAGCAACAAGCTGACCG
>RFIM01000059.1 GCA_003695215.1 Chloroflexota bacterium | reverse complement strand
GTGACGATGCCGAGCGTCAGTTTCATCATGGCCTTGTGCACGTCATGAGGGGTATCGTGCGGCAAGGCGTCTAGGGCGCGCTGCACATGGGCGATCATCTGAGCGGCGTAGCGGGCTATCTGCTGATGGTAGAAGGCGGGCTGCAGGCGTTGGCGCTGGGCGCGGTGGAAGGCGCCATCAGAGACGAGCAAGCCGTTGCCTAGGAAATAGCCGAGCGATTGGCGGGTATGCTCAGTGCGCTGGAAATGCTCAGCGTGTTCGACCAGCACAGCGTGGATCAGCTCGGGGTGGTTGAGGAAGAGGTGCGGCACGCGGTACCTTTCAAAGGCAACGACATCGCCATGCTGGGCGATCTGCTGCAGGCATCCGAGTGGGTCAGCTTGGAATTGGCCGCCACAGTCGAAGGGGAGTTGGGCGAGCTGCATGCTTCAGGCTCCTTGAGCAAAACTACGGGCGTGCAAGCGCATTGTAACGTGTAAGGCGTGCTGCTGTCAATCAGCACGCCTTACATGAATTAGTAGCGCTTGGCAAGGATGCGATAAGCGGCGGGATGACGGGCCTGCAAAGTCTGGAAGGCTTCACGATAGCGGCGCACGTCGTCCAAGTCCAGGTGTGCGATGCAATAGCCTTCGCGGGGCTCAGCGGGCTTGGGCAGCTCAGGCCGCTGGAAGCTGAGGTCGGGTTCGCTCAGGCTGGGCACGTCAACGGGCGTGAAGGCGGGCTTGGCGGCTTGTTCGGGTTCAGGCGCGCTGCTGGGCTCAGGATCGGGCGTTTTTTCAAGGCCGTTGCTGGCCAGGGCGGCTTCAGCGACTTTCTGAGCGGCGCGCTCGAGGGCTTCAATTTTCTGGGCAGCTTCAAGGGCGGCGTCTTGGGCAGCGATCAGGGCTTGGCGCAGGCTCTTGGCAGTCTGATGCTCTTGGGCGCGCTGCGCTTGGAGCTGCTCGAGTTGGTTGAGGAGAGCTTCCTGCTGGCGCTGCAGGGCCTGCAGCAGGTCGACTTCAACAGAGAGGCTGGCGAGAATTTGGCCGCGCGGATCGACGATCAGGCTTTCGCCGCCGAAGCGCAAGGTGACATCTTCGCCGATGCGGTTGGCGGCGGCCAGGAAGAGGGCATTTTCAAAGGCGCGGGCGCGGGCATAGGTGCGCCATTCATCGATGTGCTGCGCTTCCCAGCTGGCTAGGCAGCACAGCAGCTCAGCGCCTTCCAGGGCCATGGCGCGGGCTACTTCCGGGAAGGCCAAGTCCCAGCCGATCAGCAGGCCGATCTTGCCGAGATCGGGCGCCTCGAAGATGGGCAGCTTGAAGCCTTCGCGGAAGGCCATGCGCTCTTCGCCACGCATATGGACTTTGTGATAGACGCCCAGCAGATCGCCGCTTGGCCCGATCAGCACGGCGCTGTTGTAGAGGATGCTCTCAACTTTTTCTTTGGTGGGCATGCCAAAGGCGAGATAGACGCCGGCGTCGGCGGCGCGCTGTGCTAGCAAGTTCACGGCGGCGCCGGGCACGCGCTGTGCCAGCTCAGTGAATTGCATGCCGAGCTCATAGCCGCTGATGGCTAGCTCTGGGAAGACGATCAAGTCCACTTTTTGGTCGCGGACGATATCAGCGATGAAATCAGACATTTTGACCAAATTGTTGCCGACGTTGCCTAGCTCAGGCTTCATCTGCACAGCAGCGACGGTAATTTCGCGCATGTAACACCTCACTTGCGATCATGCAGGGCGGGCTTTCTGCAGCGCTGATTGGGAATCGAACGCTTGTTCAGAGCGGATTAGTTTTACCATATTTTTGCCAAGTTGAGTAGCCTGTGCGCCTTAGAAAGTGGCATCGCGCAGGCTGAGCAGCCACAGGGCGCCATCGCGCGCCGAGCGCAAGACAATCCGCTGCCCATCAGGTGCGACCGACCATTCGTCATTTTCAACGAGCAGGAGGTCGGCGTTGCCTTCAAGGCGGCGAACGCGTTGCGTGCGGATATTATAGCGATGCAAGGCGGGCGCGTCGCTCATGAAAGGTATATAGAGCAGGTTTTCGGAGTCCTGCCAGCGGAACGAGCCGATGAAGGGCAACTTCTGCGGGGCGGCGCCTTGGCGGGTGGCCAGCACATACAGGCCTGAGTGCTGGGGTTGGGCTTGGAAGGGCAGGAGGAAGGCGATGTGCTGGCCGCCGGGCGCGACGCTGAGTCGGCGCAGGTTATCGAAGCTGCCAAGCGTGGCGAGGCGTCCTGAGTCCAGATCGAGCAAGCTGAGGGTGTGCCGCTGAGTGCGCGGCGCCACTTGCACAAGCAGCAGGCGCTTTTCATCAAGCCAATAGACTTCGCCGCCTTGCCAAGTGCGCAGCAGGCGTGCTTCGCCATTCAGGTCGGCCAGCCAAATCTCAGTCAGCGGCTGCATAGCGGGGAAGTAATCGCCAGGGCGCACATGCCAGAGCAGCTGTGCGCCGCTCGGCGAGAAGGTTGGCCAGGCGCCACGCGTGAGCAAGGGCGTGCGCAATCCGCTCGATCGGTCGATCAAGAAGGCGCGTCCATGCTCAATGGCGAAGGCATAGCGGCCATCAGGCGAGGGCGTCATCGGGAAGCGGTCGCTTGGCTGAGCCAAATAGGCGAGTTCGCCGTTGGGTTGCCACCAGGCGCCGCTGCAGCAAGGCGGGGCAGTCAGGCGTCGGGCTTGGAAGGCGGTTGCGGGCAAGGTGCGCAGCGCGGGCGGCGTGTAGGGCGTCGGCGCGAGGCGGGCCGTTGGCGGGTAGGCGCGGCTATAGGCGTTGAGGGCAGGTCCGCCGATCTGGATGTTCGGCTGATCGAAGAGGCGCTGCCAGCGCTGCGGGTTGTTCAGGTCGCGCGCGAAAGTGATTCCGATCGGGCGTCCGAGCTGGGCGAGGCGATGCCAATCGGCGTCGATCAGGGCGGCGGGATTGTAGGCTGTGCGGTAGTCCAGGGAGCGGATTTCAAGGTGCAGGTGCGGCCGCGATTGGCAGGTGCCATCAGGGTCGCCAACTTCGCCGACGAGGTCGCCGCGCTGCACGGGCTGCCCGAGGGTGAGCGGGGAGCGAGCGCGCAGGTGTCCATAGACTGAGGCATAGCCGAGGTCTTCGTGCTGAATGACTAGGTTATGCGGCTCAGCGCCGAAGAGGCTGCTATCAAGGGCGCGCACAACGCCATCAGCGATGGCGATCACAGGCGTGCCGCAAGGCGCTTCAAAGTCCACGCCGAAGTGCAAGCCTTGGCCTGCGGCGTACCAATACTTGCCGTAGACGAAAGCTTCCTGCGTATTGCCATAGTGCTGCTCGAGCAGCCAAGTGTTCACGCCTGGCGGCACAGCGAAGGGCAAGCTGAAGGGCTTTGAGTCAGCTTGGCTCGGCGCGCCGAGCAGGATCGGCAGCAGCGTCAGGCTGCCGATCACGTTGCGCAGCGCAGTATGAGACATAAGCATGCTTAAGGCGCGGTATTGCCTCGCGGCAGCACGCCGAGCCGACCGACAGTCACGCGGATGTTCGGCACGTACGTCCAGCCGCGCAAATCCTCATAGCTGATATACACCCAGGCCTGGTTATTGCTGAGCTTGAGAATTTGGAAGCTGGCGCCTTTGGGAATCACACCGACGCGTTCGCCGTTCAGGCTCGGGATGCTGCGCACCAGGGCGTTGTTCCGCGCGATGCCGCGTACTTCAAACGGCTGCACTGCCGACGGCTGACTAGCAGCGGCATCCGCGCCGCCTGTGTTGATGGCAGGCGCGTCGATCACTTCTTGAGTGCGCGGCAAGCCTGCAGGATTGCTGCCATAAACGTAAATGACCTGACGGAACATCCAGCCGCGCCTGCCACTGCCTAAGTCCAGCAAGTACCAGGTCTCAAAGCCGAAATCGCCGTTGCGCCCGATGACTGTGAATTGCTGATCCTTGAAGGCCTCGCCAATGGTCGGGAAGTTGGTGCCAGGCCCACTGCGGATGTTGGCGCGATCGACGATCACTACAGCCTTCACCACAGGCACTTTGGTCGGTGTGGCAGCCACAGGCGGCGCCAAAGGCGTCGTGCCGACTCCAGGCGCGTCGCCACCGCCGCTGATGACTGTCCAATCGAACAACACGCCTGCCTCGCCGACGCCTTCGTAATAGTCCACGATGATCTCATACGTCCCAGCGCCGAGGACAACATCGGCTGTATTCACTGTGAAGCCGCCAACAGCAGGCGTGAAGCGGTTGATGATGATATTGCCGTTGATGGCGACGCGAATGCCATCATCGGCGCCGGCGCGAAAGCGATAGGTGCCGGCAGCAAAAGCAATCCGATTGTACCAGCGCACACTGAAGTTATCGTTCGGGATAATGCCCGGCGCCGGCGAGCCTGTCGCCCAGTTGAACAAAATGGCAGGATCGATCCGAGATAGCGCTGGGCTGCCGCTGAAATTCGGATTTGACCAATAGTAGCCTTCCCAGTTTGAGCCTGTGATGCCCTGCGCTCGCGCAGGTTGCCGCCCAAACAGCATAGCGAGCGCGCCTGAGAGGATCAGTGCCGCCAGGAAAAGCCGTCCTAAAGTCGATGAGCGCATTTCAAACCTCGTACTCCGCGCATGCAAAGAATGGCGTTAATCTTATCGCTCTTTACCGATCTGACCAACAAGCAGTGGCGAAGCGTCAGGAAATTCCTTAAAATGCTGCGCAGCGTCAACCTGCAAACTCTCTAGAGACGGCATGAACGAAGAGAACGTGCTTGAAGCGCTTTACCAGGCTCACAAGGCGAATGTGCCAGTGGCATTGGCAACTATCGTGCGCACGCAAGGCTCAATGCCGCGCCATGTCGGCACCAAAATGCTCATCTACAGCGATGGCAAGATCGTCGGCACTATCGGCGGCGGCGCCATGGAGAGCCGCGTGATTCAAGATGGCTTGGCGGCGCTGGCTGATGGGCAGCCGCGCTTGCTCAACTATCGCCTCAACAACTTGCAAGATGGCGACCCAGGTATCTGTGGCGGCAACGCCGATATCTATATCGAGCCGTATAACGCGCCGCCGACGCTTGTGGTCATCGGCTGTGGGCATGTTGGCAAGGCCCTAGCCGAGCTGGGCAAATGGCTCGGCTTCCGCGTGATCGTCAGCGACGACCGCGCCGAGCTATGCAGCCCTGATCACATTCCGAACATGGATGGCTACCTCGTGGCACCGCCCAGCCAAGTCGCCTCTCAGATTCCGCTCACGCCACAGACCTACATCGCAGCCGTCACACGTGGCTTGCCCGTAGATGAGCAGCTATTCCCGCCCTTGCTAAGCGCGCCTGTGCCCTATATCGGCCTGATTGGCAGCCGACGCCGCTGGGCGCTGACTGTGAAAGCCTTAGAAGAGCGTGGCCTCAGCCGTGAACAGATCGCGCGCGTGCGCGCGCCCATTGGCTTGGAACTGAACGCCGAGACGCCGCGCGAGATCGCGCTGAGCATCATGGCCGAGATCGTCATGCTGCGCAATGGCGGTGATGGCAAGCCCATGCAATGGATCGGCACGCTGCAGCAAGCCGAAGCTCAGTGAAGCAAGCCATCTAACTCAGCTGTGCCGCGCATTTCCATTGGCTGGCTGAAGATGAAGAAGGCCGCCAACAAGAGCGCCAAAAAGAGCAGCGCATAGGGCAAGAAGGCGCCTTGCGCGCGCGCAGGGCCGTATTCGCGCACGGCGATGCGCCGCGCCAAGATCAGGCTCAGCAGATAGCCGCCGATCAGCAGAATCACCTGCACCACAGCGAATTGATCAGCTTCGGCCAGTGCGCCAAGCTGCCAATTGACCTGCGTGCCGAAGAGCGTCACGCCGTGATCGAGCAAGAAGTTGTGGAACACAGGCACGATCGTCAGCGCGCCGACGATGAAATGGAAGCCATAGTGCGCTGCCCAGATGCCCGCGCCTATCGGCACAAAGGACGGCGCAAAGGCCGCGAACGTATCGCGCAGCCCGTGTGGGCGCCGCTGCCTGCCTGTCAGCAGGTTCGCTAGCCAGGCCGCGCCGATGCTCAGCAAGGCAGGCAAGGCCAAACTGCCAATGAAGAAGATGATCAGCAAGAGCAGCCATTCGGCGCCTGTGCCGAGCGCCAAAGCCATCTCGCGCAGCAAGGCATAGACAGGCGGCACCATGCCAAAGGCGTTCACCACACCCATGAACGCTAGCGCCACCAGCAGGAAGTTCACGTCCCAGCGCTTGGGCAGGCTATGCGGGCGCTGCAGCTCGCGCAGTGGCGAGCGCAAGCCGAGAATCACGTTATCGTGCGGGCATGCGCGCGCGCAATCCAGGCAGAGCGTGCAGTCCATGTTGCTCTTCACTTGCGGCGCATAGAGCAACGTGCCGCAGCCGAGCACGCCGCGCGCATCGTGCCTGATCGGCGGCTTCTCGCCAATTGGCTCAACTACGATGACGGGCTGTGCGCTGTAGCTACCGTTGATACATTCCTTGCCAACGCAGCTCTGGCAAGTTTTCGGATCGCGCACGCCGATCTGCAAGGGCGAGAGCGTGCTGTAGGCGAAGTTAAAGGCGCCTAGCGGACACACATATTTGCAGAAGGGCGACTCGCTGAAGAGCAGCTCTAGGGCGAATGCGGCGACGAAGTAAGCGACGATCACCCAGGCCGTCAGCAACGGGCTCGCCCACATGTCAGTTGCCTCGTAGAGCCAGAAGATCAGGAATAAGCCGCCAATGGCGAGCCACTTGTTGCGCAACAATCGCGGGAAGCGCTTGCCCTTGCCTGCCCAGCGCTTGGCGAGCGTGCGCGGCAAGGTGAACGGGCAGCTCATGCAGAATAGATTGCCTGCCAAGAGCAACGCCAGGATCACTAAGCCGCGATAATGCACCCACGCGCCGACCGTCGCCAAATTTCGCGATGCCAGCTGCTCGCCTGTGAAGCCGTCGTAGATCAGCAGCAGCGCGATCAGGAGCAGCGGCATTTGGAAGAACAGGCGGCCGCGCCGTGCCTTGAGCAAGCGCCCGATGATCGGCAACCGCAAGGCGTCCAGCGGCGGGCGGTAGAGCGGCTCAGCGCGGCTCATGGTGTGCGCACCTGGACTTCATAGCGGCGCTGTGCTATGCGCCCATCAGGCAAAGTGGCGCGCACAGTCACGATCCAATCGCCGCCCATCGTCCATTGAAAAGGCACTACGTAGCGCCCATCTTCTGTGCCGCCCTCAGCCTTGCTGTTCACGGGCACCATGCCTGCATGCGTCATATCGCCGCGCACCTCGATCACAGCGCCGCGGATCGGCTCGGCGCGCCCATTTTTCAGCAGGAACACGAGCGCATCCATACCGACGTGCAACGGTGCGTCGTCCCTGAGCCATTCCAGCTGGATGTCAGGATCGGGCGTGGGCGTCGGCTGCGCTGATTGGCGGCAACTGCTCAAGCTAAGTGCGCATAGGACTAGCAGAGCGCGCAAGAGAGATTTCATGGCTCTCAAAGTCACACAGATCAAGCCTACTTGTTCATTTTAGCACAAGCAGGCCTTTGCTGAGATGAGCAATGGCTGAAGTCTGACTTCATTCTGAGCTTTTGGGCTCATCCTCGCCGAGATACTCCATGATCTTGGCGTAAGCTGCGTTGATCGCCTGCATCCGCTCGGTTGCGTCAGGCGCCTTGTTGTAATCGGGATGAAATTTAAGGGCCAGGCGCCGATACTCGCGTTTGACCGTCTCCGCATCGGCATCGTAGGCTAAGCCGAGCAGATCGTAGTAGGCGAAGATCGCGGCGCGACTCGGGCGTTGCGGCTCGCGATGATGCCTGCCTGCGCGCTGACGGCGCTCGCGTTGCGGCTGCGGCTCTGCGCTGAAGGTCGCGATGCGCCACTTGCCGTTCAGAAAGCCGCCTTCTGTATGGACGACTTGGCAGTGCAGCGCCGCCATATCCACAGCTTCGCCATAGTGCACCTGGCGCCACAGGCCGCTAGGCTCAGGCTCAAAATAGACAGGGAACAGCCATGCATTCTGGCCGTAGTTCTCAAAAGCGTAGATTTTGTCGCCATAAAGCTCCAGCAGCGTCATCATCCAATCGTAGGGCAGGTAGCGCTCGCCATGTTCAGGCAAGAGCATGGCGCTCCACAAAAAGAAGAGTGTGAAGCGCCCATTGGCAGCATTTTGCTCGAGCACAGCTTGGATGTACGCGATATCAATATCGCGCTCGATCAGATGAATGGCGATCTGCTCGCCGCTGGTCAGCTCGACCAGCACAATATCGAAGCCATCGTGCAGCACGCTCGCGACGATCGGCGCGCTGTAGAGCTCCTCGATTAGGTGTTGATTCACCCAGTTGATGTTAATGCGCATGGCAAAAAGCTCGGACTATTGGCAAGTTGTGATAGAGTCTAGACGAAGAGAGGTCTTTTCGGCAACGCAACGAGCCTTCCAGGCGCTTTGTGCAACTTGACAAGGCATCGGTTTGCTTGAAAAGACGTTCAACACTGTTTTTCTAAGTGAAGGTTTCTACAAAAAGAAAGGATTTCTGTATGCTGCGTAAGTTGCTCACAATTCTTTTGGCGTGCTGCTTGCTGCTGGCAGCACAAGGCACAGCCATGGCACAAGGCGGTGCAGGTGCTACAGCGCGTGGCACGGGCGGCGCTGTGGCTAGCGTCGATGCGCGCGCTACACAGGTCGGCATTGACGTGCTGAAGGCAGGCGGCAACGCTGTAGATGCAGCTGTGGCGGTCATGGCGGCGCTCGGCTTCATCGAGCCGTACTCGTGCGGAATCGGCGGCGGCGGCTTCATGGTCATCTACTGGAAAGCGACGGGCGAAGTCATCACTATCGACGGGCGCGAGACGGCGCCGCTCTCCGCTAACGTGGATATGTTCAAGGACCCTGATAATCCAGGCAGCAATTTGCCCTTCGCGCCTAATCGGATCAGCAACGGTGCGGCCGTCGGCGTGCCTGGCACGGTCGCGCTTTGGGCGCGCGCGCTAGAGCGCTACGGCACTAAATCGCTGGCTGAGCTGCTGGCGCCGACGATCGAGCTAGCTGAGCGCGGCATCGAAGTGGACGCCGTTTTTGCGGCCCAAACCGAGCAGAACAAGGCGCGCTTCGCCGCTTTCACCTCCACAGCTGAGCTGTATCTGGTCAATGGCGAGGCGCCAGCAGTCGGCTCGATTCACCAGAATCCCGACCTTGCGCGCACCTATCGCCTGATCGCTGAAGGCGGCGTGCGCGCCTTCTATCAAGGTGAGATCGCCAAAGCAATCGTGGAGACGGTTCAGAATCCGCCAACTGTGCCCAATCCGCCTTTCCGCGTCATCAGCGGCGGCATGACCTTAGCCGACCTGAGCGCTTATGACGCCATTGTGCGCCGTCCTGTGGTCACGGATTATCGCGGCTACAAAGTTTACGGCATGGGCCTGCCCAGCAGTGGCGGCATCACGCCTGCGCAGATTCTGAACCTGATCGAAGGCTACGATCTGAAAAACCTTGACCGCGCCCAGGCTTGGCATTATGTGATCGAAGCCATGCGTCTGGCCTACGCCGATCGCGGCGCCTTCTTGGGCGATCCTGAGTATGTGGATGTGCCATTGGCAGGCTTGCTCAGCAAGGAATACGCGGCTGAGCGCCGCGCCCTGATCGGTGACCGTGCGCCCGAGAATGTGGCGGACTTCCGCGCCAAAGCTGGCGATCCCTTGCCTTTCCAAAAGGATACCAGCCCAAGCCGCACGGCTGAGCGCATCGAAATGGCCTCCAGCGATGCGCTTGGTGGCTCCACAACGCATCTGACTGTGGCTGACAAAGATGGCAATGTCGTCAGCGTCACCTTCACCATTGAGTCGATCGGCGGCTCGGGCATTGTGGTGCCTGGCTATGGCTTCCTGCTCAACAACGAGCTGACCGACTTCGACCTGGCCGATCCGCATCCGAACAGCCCAGAGCCAGGCAAGCGTCCGCGCAGCAGCATGGCGCCGACCATTGTGCTGGCGCCTGATGGCACAGTCATGGCCTTTGGCTCGCCTGGCGGCGCTACCATCATCACCACTGTGCTGACCATTGCTGTCAACTTGATCGACTTCGGCTTGCCCATGGACGAAGCCATTGCCGCGCCGCGCATCTCGCAGCGCAACACAGGCTTCACCCAAGTGGATAGCAAGTTCGAGGAGAGCGAGATCGGCAAGGCGCTGATCGCGCTCGGTCAGGATTTGCGCGGCACGGCTGAGATCGGCGCGGCCACAGGCATCGTGATTTATCCTGATGGCAGCATGCTGGCAGCCGCTGAGCCTGTGCGGCGCGGCGGCGGCTCAGCGATGGTCGTGCAGCCTGCAAACTGAGTGGCTCAGGCGCAGCACGGACTCAAGGCGAGTCCGTGCCGTTTTTCATAAGCGGCCTGCCAGCACTTCAGCGATGTGATAGACGCGCACACGGCTGCCGCGTCGGCTCAGGCCGCCATTGATCTGAGTCAGGCAGCTGGCATCGCAAGTGACGATAGCATCGACGCGGCTGGCCAGGATGTTCTGGAGTTTATCATCCAGCATAGCGCCGCTGATCTCGGGCATCTTCACGGCGAACAAGCCGCCGAAGCCACAGCATTGATCGGCGCCGTTCATCTCAATCAGCCTCAAGTTGCCGACCTTCGAGAGAAGCGCGCGCGGCTGGGCGCGAATGCCGAGTTCGCGCAGGCCGTGGCAGGCATCATGAAAGGCAACTGTGCGCGGTTGCGCCAAAGTGACGCCTAGATCGGTCACGCCGAGGCCATCCACCAAAAATTCAGTCAATTCCCAGGTGATGCGAGCGGCGCGTTGCGCCTGAGCGCGCCACTCAGGCTCATCAGCGAAGAGCTCAGGATAGTGATGGCGCACCATAGCTGCGCACGAGCCGCTAGGCGTGACAATCAGCTCGGAATCGGCGAAGGCGCGCAAGAATTGCCGCGCCACTTGGCGCGCCTCAGCGCGATAGCCGCCGTTAAAGCCCATCTGACCGCAGCAAGTCTGCGCCATTGGGAAATCCACTGCGCAGCCGACGCGCTCTAGCACTTCTACAGCTGCCATGCCGCTGTGCGGATAGATCATGTCCACAAGGCAGGTCACAAAGAGCGAGACGCGTTTGCTGCGCACTTCGGCGCGCTCCAGATGCTCATTTTTGTCCATAAGCAGCCGCCTAAACTGACTTTTGGGCGAGTTTAAAGCCAAGCGCGCCTTTTGACAAGCAGCCCGCGCTGAAAGCGTTCAGCGGTTGTAGTTCTCGCCAAAGACGCTGACCATCAGCTCAGCGATGCGCTCGCGGTCGATAGTCAGCAGCGTCTCGCCGCGCACGTTCACAGCGCGGATGTAGCGCTGGTCGATTGAAGCGTTCTGGATGTTCTGCAAGGGCAAATCCTTGACGTACCAAGCCAGGCTCAGAATTTGATCGAGGGTCAAGTCCGTGATGATGCCTTTGCTGAGTTCGCTCCACAAGGCGGGCGCTTGCAAGATCAGCCCAGGCAGGACGTCGCCACGCAGCACTTGTTGGCGCACGGCCAAGATGACCTGCTGCTGACGGCGCGTGCGGTCGAAGTCATCGCTTTGATGGCGCGTGCGCGCATATTTCAGGGCGAGCTCGCCGTTCATCAGCTGCCTGCCCGCAGGGATGTACAGCGGATCGTAGCCGAAAGCCATGTCGGGATATTCATTGTCGACAATCTCGCTCGGCACATCAATAGTGATGCCGCCGATGGCGTCGATAAAGCCGATTACAGCCTCAAAGGAGAGCACGAGATAGTGATCAATCGGGATGCCGAGATTGTACTGGATCGTCTCAGCCGTCAGGCGTGGGCCATAGCCAGGGCGCTCGAGTTCGCCTAGCACATAAGCCGAGTTGATCGGATAGAGCGTCTCAGGGCGATTCGGGATTGGCACGCGCAAATCGCGTGGGATGCTCAGCATGCCGATGCGCTGCGTGGTCGGATCGAGGCTCAGCACAATCAGGGTATCAGTGCGGAAGCCTGTGCCGCGCTCGCCAGGGCGCTTATCCAAGCCCATCAGCAAGATGGTCAGGCGCCGCTTGCCGTCCCAAGCCTTCAGATTCAGCCCTTCGAGATCGGCCATGCTGATCGGGCGCGCTGTGGCTTCAGCCGCAGCCTCAGCAACGGCGCGCGGGCTGGGCAACGGCGTGCCGAGCAAGATAGCGGCGCGGCTGGGCGTGCCCTGGCTTGCGGAGAGCAGCACAGTGGCAGCTGTGGCAAGCACGCCGATCACAGCAAAGCCGATCACGAGCCACGTCCAATCAAGGCGCGGCAGGCGACGGTCAGCTTGGCGGCGCGCCACGCGCTGACGAGCGCGCCTCACGGATGTCGAGTCAGGCCGCTCGGGCAGCTCAGCGCCGAGCGCAGGATTATACCAATGACGGCGCGGCTTGGCAGTCGGTCTACGCTTGGATTGGCTCACGATCTCACTCGGTCAGTTGTATACAGATGTGCCACAAGTGTAGCGCGCTTTCGGAAAACTTTCACGGCTTGCCAACGCTTGCGCAATTGACAAACGCGCGCGGATCGTGTACCATTAAGTGCGAGTGGCGTCGTAGCCAAGTGGTAAGGCAGAGGTCTGCAAAACCTTCACCGTGGGTTCGATTCCCACCGACGCCTCAGAGCTGAGCGCCTGGGCTGGGCGCTTTTTCATTCCTCCAGCACATAGTCGAACAGCAGATAGGCCAACGCCAAAAAGACGGCGTCCACAGAGGCTAGCAACAGCGGGTAGGCGAGCCATTCGCTGAGCGGCTGGCCATCTAGCACGCCATGGGCCGCATTGACCGAAGCGATGATGATCGGCAAGGCCACAGGCAGCACTAAAATCGGCAGCGTCGTCTCACGTGAGCGCGCATAGACTGCCATGCTGCCCAGGAGCGTGCCAAGCGCAGCAAAGCCGAGCGTGCCAAGCAAAGCGATCAGCAGCCAGCCTACGCGCAACAAGTTGGTGTTGAAAACGAGACTCAAGGCGAAGGTCACCACAAGCGCCACTATTAGCGTGAAGAGCCAAGAGGCGATCAGCTTGCCGAAATAAAGCGCTGCGCGCGGCACAGGCGCCAACATCAAGCCGTCAAGCGTGCCACGATCGTATTCAGCGGCTAGGCTGCGCCCGATGCCCAGCGTGCCTGCAAAAGTGACCGTCACCCATAGTGCCGCAGGCAGCACAGCGCGCCGTGCCTCAGGGCGGCTCTCGAGGGTGTAGTAAAAGACCATCGTCGTCAGCAAGGCGAACAAGCCCATGGCGCTGATCAGCAAGCGGCTGCGGAACTCGGCGCGCAGGTCTTTGCGTGCGATGGCCATCACGGCATGGAAAAAGCTTGTGCGGCGCATGGCTTAGCTCGGCGTCAGACTGTTGAATTTGGCGGTCAGCGTTTCGGCATCGGGCATGGGCAGGTCGGCCATTAGCGCGCCGTTGGCAAGGATCAAAGCGCGCGAGCAAAGCGCAGCCGCGCGCCCTAGATCGTGCAGTGCCGCGATGATCGTGCGCCCTTGCGCCTGCCATTCAGCGATCAGCGCGTCCAGCAAGGCGGTGCCTTGCGCATCCAGGCCTGTGTAGGGCTCATCCAGGAGCAGCACAGCAGGATCGTGCAGCGCGGCACGCGCCAAGGCAAGGCGTTGTTGCATGCCGCGCGAGAAGGTGCGCACGCGATCGTCGGCGCGCTTCGCCAAGCCAACTCGCGCCAAGGCCTCGCGGATGCGCGCCTGCAAGGCCGCTTTGCCGAGCTCGCGCGGTAAATTATAGAGTTCAGCGTAAAGCTGTAGGTTTTCCGCCGCGCTCAGATCGTCGTAGAGCAGTGGCAAGTGCGTCACCACGCCGAGCTGACCGCGCACGGCGTGCGCTTCCTTAGGCAGCTGCCAGCCGCCGATCAAGACAGTGCCGCTGCTCGGTCGGCTCAGCGCCGCCAAAATGCGTAGCAGCGTCGTCTTGCCGCTGCCATTGGCGCCCAGCAGCGCTACCAACTCGC
>RFIM01000058.1 GCA_003695215.1 Chloroflexota bacterium | reverse complement strand
TGATCGTACTCATGCAGCAGCATGCGCGCATCCCAGCCGCTGAATTCGCGCTCATGGCGCACGCCCTGCTCATCCAGCCAGCGCAAGGTCACGCTTTTGGCGCGCTGCGTGTAGCCCATCATGCCGGGAATGCTCATGCAAGCGTCAAAGTTGCGCTCAGTCTCCTGGCTCACAGCGACGATCTCAGGATTGATGAAAATCTGCGGCAAAGCGGCTTCCGGCTGCTCCACAACTTCGCCATCAGCAGTATAGTAGCCGATTCGCGCGCCGAACACGCGCAGCAAGACGCCAATCTGCACAGCCGCTAAGCCAACAGCTGGGTTTGCCATGATCGTATCGCGGATATCTTCCGCCAGTTGCTTCACCTGTTTGCTGATCTTCTTGACAGGCTGAGATTTGGTGCGCAGCAGCTTCTCGTGCCGATCGATCGTCAAAATTTTCCTGACTGCCATGCCTTACGATTACGCCTTCACTTTCGCCGATTGATGAGCTAAATTGTGGCGCAAAATGCGCCACCTCGCAATATTTTGTGAAGGCGCGTTCATGCTGAGCGCGCTATACTGTGCCTGATGGAACAGAAAGGACTATCGCCGCATGACCGTGATCTTGATCATCCTTGATGGCTGGGGCTTGCGCGAGGAACGCGAGGGCAATGCTATCAAACTGGGCAACGTGCCGACTTTCAACCATCTGTGGCAGAGCGGCCTATATAGCACCACGACACTCGGCGCCTCGGGCGAATCGGTCGGCTTGCCCAAAGGGCAGATTGGCGGCTCGGAAGTCGGGCATTTGAATTTGGGCGCAGGCACTGTCATCTATACAGACTTGACCTTCATCGACAAGCAGATCGAGACGGGCGAGTTCTTCCGCAGCCCTGCTTTGCTCGAGGCCATGGAGCGCGCTGCGCAGAGCGGCACGCTGCACTTGATGGGCTTGGTCAGCGATGGCGGCATTCACAGCTATAACACGCACATCTACGCGCTGATCGAGATGGCGCAGCGCAACGGCGTGAGCCGCTTGGCGCTGCACGCCTTCACTGATGGGCGCGATACGCCGCCGCAATCGGGCTTGGGCTACATCCGTGAGCTACAGGCGCGGCTCGATAGCAGCGGCATTGGTCAGATCGCCACAGTGATCGGGCGCTATTACGCCATGGATCGCGATAGGCGCTGGGAACGCACGCAACGCGCCTACCGCGCTATGGTCGAAGGCATTGCCGAGCGCAGCGCGCCCAGTGCCGTGGCTGCCGTTGAAGATGCCTATCGGCGTGGCGAGACCGATGAGTTCATCCTGCCTTACGTGATCACAGATGCTAACGGCGTGCCGCGCGCCACTATCAAAGGCGGCGATACCATCATTGGCTTCAATTTCCGCGGCGATCGCATGCGTCAGCTCTACAGCGCGCTGATGGACGAGGACTTTCAGGGTTTTGCACGCCCAAAGCTGCCCAATCTGCACTTCGTGACAATGGGCGTCTGGGGCGATGACGTGACGGCGCCGCGCGCCTTTGTGCGCCCGCCTCAGGCAACTTGCCTTGCCGAAGTGCTGAGCAAGCATGGCAAGCGCCAATACCACACTGCTGAGACCGAAAAATTCCGCCACGTGACCTTCTTCTTCAATGGGCAGCGCGACGAACCGTTCGAAGGCGAAGATCGCTACCTCGAGCCTTCGCCAAAGGATGTGCCGACTTACGATTGCAAGCCTGAGATGAGCGCCGTTCCGCTGACCGATAAAGCCGTCGAGGCGATTCTGAGTCGTCGATACGATTTCATCCTGCTCAACTACGCCAACCCTGATATGGTTGGTCATACGGGCGTTTTGGAAGCGGCGATCAAAGCCGTCGAGACGGTCGATTCGCAATTAGCGCGCCTGCTGGAAGCGGCCAAGCAAGTCGGCGCGACTGTGATCGTGACAGCTGATCACGGCAACTGCGAGATGATGATCGATCCTGAGACAGGTCAGCCGCACACAGCGCACACTATGAATCGTGTGCCATTCATCTTGATCACGCCTGACGGCAGCAAACCGCCGCTGCGCCAAGGCGATCTCTGCAACGTCACGCCGACTATCCTGCAGTTGATGGGCATTCCTAAGCCGCCAGAGATGGACGCTGAAAGCCTGCTAGCCTGAGAAGCTGAGCCATGTCTGAGCCGCCGAGCCTGCCCAAAAGCGCCTCAAAGCCGCGCTCTACGCCGCGGCCGATCTCCAACATGCAGATCGTGTTCGGCGCGATTCTGGCGATCTCGCTGCTGCTGGCCATCAACTTCAGTGGGCGCATTGCCGCAGGGCGCCAAATTAGCGCGCAGCGCCAAGAGCTGCTCTACAGCATTGAGACCTTGCAAGCGCGTGCCACAGCGCTGCGCACTGAGCTGGATTTTTACAGCAGCGATGCCTTCATTGAAGAATGGGCGCGCCGCGAAGGCAAGATGATCAAAGCAGGCGAGGTGTTGGTCGTGCCTGTGCCGCCACTCACTACGCCAACGCCCGTCCGCACGCCGACGCCTCTGCCCGCGATTGTCGCTCGCGGTCAGAGCGCGCCTTCCAACTTTGAGCTATGGTGGCAGCTCTTCTTCGATTCGCCGCCGCCACGATAACTAGCGTGAACCGTCTCTCCGCGCTGATCCTGACTTTGCTAGCTTTCCGTGCTGCGCTCGGCATCAACCTGGCGGTCCACACGCCTGCCTGGGAAGCCTATGACGAGCCGTTCCACTTCGCCTACGCGGCTCAGCTCGCCCAACAAGGCACACTGCCCGACTCAAGCAATCCTATGCACATTCATCCGCCTGCTTACCATGCTTTGGTCGCTGCTTTCATGTGGCTCTCAGGCAGCGCACGGACTCAACTTGCACCGCCCGAACGAAATTGGTACCTCAGCGAAGGCAATGGCAACCTGAACTTCGCTTTGCCTGCGCGCACACCTGCTCAGCGCGAGACCGAACGCGATCTGAGCGCAGCGCGGTTGTTCACGGCGCTCTCAGCGCTGATCGCCGCTGCAGCTGCATGGCGGGCCGCACGCGCTGTACGCTTAGCGCCTGCCTTCGCCCTAATGGCAACGGCTTTCTTCGCTTTTCATCCACAGGCGCTTTTCAGCAGCAGCACGGTGAACAACGACGCGGCTGCCCTGCTGATCGGCGCGCTGATCGTCTGGTGCGCTTGCGCAGCTGTGCAGCAGCGCAGGGCGCATCTTGCGCTTACAGCGCTTGTTTTAAGCCTAATTGGCGCTGCCTTTAAGTTGAGCGTGCTGCCTTTGAGTCTAGCAGCCTGCTTGGCTTTGGCATTTTGCGTCTTATGGAAAAAGCTGATAGCCTATGTGCTGATCAGCAGTGGCATTATTGCGATAGGCGCCTTCAGCTTGCGCGATACAGGCATTTTATTGCCGTTCATGACGCAAGTACACACCCAAAGCGCACCCGTGGCGCTTGTGCAAAGGCTTACGAGCCCGCTGGGCAGCATCTTGCTGGGCGATGCACTCAGTTACGGCGCGCGGAGCGCCTTCGGCGTTTTCGGCTGGGGGATGCTTCATCTGCCTGCTTGGCTAAATATCGCGCTGTGGATCGGTGTTGCATGTAGCTTGCGCGGCACATGGCGTGTGTGGCGCCTGCCTTTGCTTTGGCTGTTACTGTGCGCCTGCGCCTCTATGATCACAGCTGCGGTAGCGCTCAGCCTGCTCTACTACAACGGGCAATTGTTGAACAGCCGCTACTTGTTGCCGAGTCTGGCAGCATGGGCGCTTCTGCTGGCGCTCAGCTGGCAAGCGCTCAGCCGACTCGGTCGCTATATTGGCGCAAGCATGGTGCTTGTGTTATTGGCGACCTCAACATGGCTGAGTTTAGGCGGCTTAGCGGCATTCTACGCGCCGCCAATTGTTTTCGTGGCGCCGTCAACCGCGGAAGGCATACAGCTGACGCCTACGATCCGATTGCGTGCCTACGAAGTGCTGAGTCCGAGCGTGCGCGGCGGCGAGTCGCTCAACGTGGCGCTCACTTGGCAAGCAGATGGTGCGCCCACAGAGAATTACACACTGCGGCTGGCTTTCATCGGCGCAGATGGCAATATCTACGGCTGGCTGCACACTTTCCACGGCAACGGGCGCTACCCAACAGCGCTATGGCGCGCTGGCACAGCCTTCCGCGAGGTCTATCGCTTGCCCATCCGCCGCGATGTGCCTGCCCCAAGCGTCGGCTACTTGCAGGTGATGTTAGTTGAGCCAAGCAAGATCGTGCTGCTGGACGCAGCGCCGATCCGCGTCCGCTGAGCTATTCCACCCAGACTTCGACGCGCTCGTTCTCCTCGTGATTGATCAATTCCAGCACCTTGCCGACCTGGCCTTCCCTGATCGCTTGCAGCACAGCCGCTAAATCCACTTCGGCATCAGGTACGAAGCGCGCGCCGAGCTTCAAGCCGACATTCACCACGCTCATTGGCAAATTCACGTTGATCTTGACGCGATCAGTGCGCAAATCCAGGACGCGTACGCGCAGCCAGCGTGGATCGCGTGGTTTCTCAGCCTTCTTGGCACCTTGCTGCAGCGCTTGTAGCAGGCGTGCGCCTTCATCAGGCTTGATCTTGCCTTCACGGATCATATCCAGGATTTTCATGCGTTCTTCAGGCGTCGCCATCTTGCGGTGCCTTTCCATTGAGATCGCAGCGCATGTGGACGAGCGTGTGCCGCTGTGTGAAGCCGTATTCCTCAAAGACGGCACTGGCAAGCGCATCATCGGCAGGGTGCTCCAGGTAGAGCGTGCGATGCTGTCCATCGAAGCGGCGCAGCACATAGTTCAGGAGCGGCTTCTCCAGCTTGCCTGCCTGGCTTGGATGTACCATCAGCTCTAGATGCACGGCGCCGCCAAATTGCGTACGTGCGCACAACGAAGCCAAGATGCTGCGCTCGTCAGGGCTGCGCACGATCCAGCGTTCGATGCCCTGCCCGCTGAAGAGCATCCCTAAAAAGCGCCAAATTGACGGACGGAACAGGCGCGGATGCGTCGGGCGCAGCCAGCCGATGCCGCCACGCTGATTCGGGCGGACCAGGCGCGCCAATTCGTACTCGGCGCGCCACTCGCTGGCTTGCCGCAGCGTGATGAACGGCATGGCCTCCAACTTATGCGGCGCGCGTAGCATCGCAGAGCGCTGCCACTTGATGAAGGTCCGCTCTTCATAAAAGCCCAGGGTGCGGTAGAGCGCGCGAGCGCCGTGATTGGCCGCCTCGACCTGCAAGATGGCGAACGCGCCGCCACGCGCTGCGATGTGCTCGAGCGCCCGCTTGACCAACGCTCTGGCAATGCCGCGTCGCCGAAAGTCAGGATGAACGGCCACGTTGGCCACAATGTAGCCCTTGCCCATGTCAGGCGGATAGTCCGCCGCAGCAATGGAGACGTTGCCGACAAGCCGCCCTGCCTCTAACCAGACGAAACCTTGCCCAAGCCCATCAAGCAGGCGATCCATGCGCTGCAAAAACGCGAGCAAAACGCCCGTCTGGCTGAGCGCGCGTAACTCGCGCGCTGTGGCGCGGCCGGCCTCATCGACGCTGAAGCATAGGTCTATCAGCTCGGCAATGCCGCCTAAATCTGTGCGCAAGTTCACAGGGCGCGCGCCTGTGAATGGAAGGCTCTTCTCGCTCAAAAACGCCGATGCTGACATAGATTCCTACACCGCTTTCAGCCGATTAGCGTCCTTCCAAGGCAGCCAAGAGTCGCTCAGCTTCTTCAATGGTGATTTTATGCTCCTCGACCATGCGCAGAATCGCCATACGCTCGGCTTCTGTCACAGCAGGCGATTCAGGGCGCGGCGGACGTGACGGATGCGGTGGACGCGGCGGCGGCGCAAAATCGGCCTCTGGGCGCATCCAGGCGCGGCTCGAGCGCGCGTTGCCCTTGGCGCGCTCTTTGGTGCGCTGCATTATACGTTCCGCTTGCCGTGAGAGTGTTTGCTCCAGGCGTGAGAGCTGCTGGCTGATCTGGCTTGAGATAATCTCGCCTAAATTCTCAGGCATTGAGAACTCGAAGGTGCTGCTGAAGCCTTTGCCGTGGCTGATCAGCTGCAACTCGCCGCCAATGGCGCCGATCTGTACCTCAGGGCAACTTTGGCTGCATTCACCGACATAGATCGTATCAATCTCAGAGGCGTGCTCTAGGCGGACGCCACGAACGTTAAGGATTTTCTCAGTTCGGTGCGGCACACTGAGCTTGAGCGCACTGCCGCCACGAACTTTCGCTAACACGTCCGCGCTGACAGCGCCGAAGTAATAGCTATTGCCTTCAATGAACGGTAAATCGAGGATTAGGTCAGCGCCGATGTGCTTGATTTGGCAATTCCCGAGCACATCGGTCAGCACGGCATCCGCGCCGACGCGATCGAGATGCAGCGCGCCGCGAATCTCTTTCAAGCTGGCATCTGCGCCAACGAAGCGCACAGCGCAATTGCCACTGACACGCTTGATCTCCAAATCAGCGCCGACTTGATCGACGCTGACTTCGCCATTGATATCGCGCAGCGTCAGGTCGGCGCCAACAGTGCCGATCTGCACATTGCCATTCACTTCAGCAATGCGCGCATCAGCTGCCACAAATTGCACTTGCAATGGCGCATTCAAATTGCGCACCGTCAAGTCGGCTTGGCAATGTGCCACGCTCAAGGCGCTGAGCAGCTCAGTGGCGCGCAGATCGCCTGCAGTATCGCTCACGTGGACCGAGAGCTTGCGCGGCACGCGCACATGGCAATCTGAATCGCACTCAAGCATCAGCTGGTCGGCAGCGCGGCGCTCGATCTGTGCGCCTTCACCGCTGATCAACAGCTCGTCGGCCTGGTTGCCTTCTAGAACGAGATCGCCGCCAATGTAGCGGATCACTAGCTGCAGTGGCCCTTCGATCCGCTCACGCCAAACAAATTCGTCGCCCATTAGTACTAACCTTTCGCGCTTAAAAAGCCTTTCAAAAAGATTTCAGCGCCCGCGCAACGCGCTGAGCGCTTCTTCCAGAGAGATGCGCCCTTCAGCGAGATCATCCAGCAAGCGGCGCCGCTCAGCTTCGCTCAGCGGCGCGGACTCATCGCTTTCAGCAGGCTCGTAGCCCATCGCCGCGATCACCTCGCGCAGGCGCGCCCGCACTGTTGGATAGGAGATGCCCAGCCGTTCCTCAACCGCCTTGAGCTTGCCTTCGCACAACAGGAAGATTTCGACAAATTCCAGCTGTGCGTTGGAAAGGCGCGCTAGCCTGCCTGCGAAGAAGCGCCCTTCAATGGCTGTATCGCAGGCAGGGCAATGCAAGCGCGTGATGGCCAGGCTCTCGCCACAGATCGGGCAGATGGTCGGCGCAGGATGCATAGAGATTCCTCGAGTCCGTACCGCGTCAGGACGATTTTTGATCCGCATATTGAAAATGTCAAGATATGCTTTGAGTTTTTCAAAAGATTTAGCTCACTTGCGGCGGCTTGCCAAGACGCGCTCGTACACAGCGACCGTGCGCTCGGCTTGCTGCGGCAAAGTGAACAAGCTTGAAACGCGCCGCAAGGCAGCTTGGCCCATAGTGCGCGCACGCGCCGAGTCGGTCAGCAGCTCAGCAAGGCGCTCAGCTAAGGCCGCTGAATCGCCTGCCGGAATGACATAGCCCGTCTCGCCATCTACGACGATCTCTCGCGTGCCGCCGACGTCGGTCGCTACGCAGGGCAAGCTGGCCGCTCCTGCTTCGATCAGCACAGTCGGCAAGGCTTCGCTCCAACTTGGCAGCACCAACACGTCTGAAGCGCCGAGCAGCTCAGGTACATCCATGCGCTGACCGAGCAGATGCACTACGTCGCTATATGGCGCGATCATGTGCTCTAAGAGCGCGCGCGCTTCACCATCGCCTACTAGCATGATTTGCACGTTTGGCACGCGCTGGCGCAGCTGCGGCACAGCTTCAAGCAACACCTCATGGCCTTTGCCGCTGCGCAGCACTGCCACCATGATCGCCACAGGCGCCTCTTGCGCCCAACCGAGCGCAGCGCGAATCTCAGCGCGCCGAGCGCGTGTGGCGAATTTCTGCAGCTCAATGCCATTATAGACCGTCTCGATGCGCTCTAGCGGCAAGCGCGCTTGCCGAGCGAACTGCTGCCGCACAGCCTCTGAGACTGCGATGACGCGATCAGCGCCGTAGCGCGCCGCGATCAAGACCAGCTGCGCGCGCAGGCGCGTCTTCAAATTTGTGAACGGCTCAAACATGACGTGCCGTGTCATCACTGAAGGAATGCCCAACAGTCGGCGCGAGAGCGCGTTATAAATGTTAGTGTCCTGGTCTTGCGAATGCACTAGATCGATGCGTTCGCGGCGCAGGAAATCAGTGTAGCGCCGCCAGGCCTGCCGATCGATCAGGCGTCGTGCGCCCATATCGAAGCGCGGCACGCCACTCTGGGCGATCAAGCCCGCTAGCGGACTATCGCGGCGCGTATTGAGCGTGCCGAGCGTCAGTTGAACGCCTGCTATGGCGCTCAAGTGTGGCAAAAGCGCTGCGATGTTGCGCTCAGCGCCGCCCATGGCCATGCTGCTGAGCATGAGTAAGACGCGCACAATCAAATCTCCTTGTGATAGTGCGGACGCGCTGCCAGCGCAGGCAAGCCCATCACTTTTAGCTTGAACAGATCGAACGAATCTTTGTAGAGCAAGAAGACGCGCCGAATCTGCAAAGGATAGCGGCGCAGAGCGCGCAAGGACATCGGTCCAGGCGTCAGGGTATAGGCGCTTTGGAAGCCGAGATCGCGCAGCATGCCCACGATAGCCGAATTGTAGTCGCTCGGCGTGCCGTTCGGATAGGCGAACGCAGTGGCTTGCTGATCGGTTTGCGCTTCAATGTGCGCTTTAGATTCAGCCAGCTCGCGGTAGGCTTCCTCAGCGCTGACTCGCGTCAGGATCGGATGATTGACCGTGTGCGGCATGCAAGCGATATTGGCAGCGATCATTTCACGCACTTGATCCCAATTCACGAAGAGCGGCGGATGCGCGCTTGGCGCAGGCACTTCTAAGAGTTCGCCCAGTCGGCGCACGGCCGCTTGTTTTTCAGATTCAGGGATGCGCTTCAAGGCGCGCAGCAGCTGATCGGTCGCGGCGCGGCGCGCCTCAGGCGTGCTGAGATCGCATTCGCCGAGCAGCGGCAGCTCAGCGCGCTGATGCGCAGTTAGGTTCAGGTAGAGCGCGCATTCGTCCCACCAAGGCGGCGCGGGTCGTGCCATGCGCGAGGTGATCAGGAAGATCACAGCTGGCAACTGTAGCCGCTTCAAGATAGGGAAAGCCTGCAGATAGTTATCCAGATAGCCGTCATCAAAAGTGATCAGCAGCGGACGCGCAGGCAAAGGCCTGCCTTTGATTAGGAAAGCGTGCAGCACGGGCAGGCTGATCACATTGAAGTGTTTGGCGATCCACGCCATTTGGCGCGCAAACATCTGCGGCGTCGCGCTCACGTTCGGGCGATAATGCACGAAATCGGGCGCAGTGGCATCGGCGATGCGATGATAAGCCAGCACGGTCAAGCGCTGCTTGCCCCATAGGCCATCCAAAAGGCGCGGCACGCCCAGGCGCGCCAATGCGGCAATGGCAAGCTGTGAGCGTTTCGCCATAGGCAGGCTCTCCTCAAATGTGGCTATCGGCTGGTGGCTTTATCATACACTTGCAGGATGTTTTTGAGCATGGCCGCTTGGCTGAAGCGCTCGGCGACCATGCGATAGGCGTTCAAGCCTAGCTGACGCGCCCATGCGCGATCAGCGACCAAGTCGCGGATGCCTGCAGCCAACGCTGTCGCGTCCTGAGCAGGCACAAGGCGCGCAGTGACGCCATCTTGCAGCAAGGTTGCCAAGCCGCCGACGGCTGTGCATAGCAATGGACGCGCATAAGAGGCTGCTTCCAGCACAGCGTAGGGCAGCGCTTCCGAGAGCGATGCTAAGCACAGGCAATCCAACGAAGGCAGCAGACGCGTCACATCATCGCGAAAGCCTGCGAAGTAGATGCGCTCAGCGATGCCCAACGCGGCCGCTTGCGCCTCAAGCTCGGCGCGCAGCGGCCCATCGCCGATGATGACCAAGCGCACGGGCAGATCGCGCACTTGCGCCATCGCCTGGAGCAAGTAGCGATGCCCTTTGACGGGCTTCAGGCGCGCCACAATGCCGATCACAAAGTCCTCAGGCGCGGCCTGCCAGAGCGCACGCACTTCAGGCTCAGGCTCGGGCAGGGGCAGCGGCGGGATCGGCACAGCGTTGTGAATCAACGTGGCGCGCTTGCCTAGGCCTTGCCGCTCGGCCTTCGCTTGCAGCGTCTCAGTCACGGTGATGAATTGGCGCGCCATCAGCCGATCTAAGCGCAGCACGGCTTCGTAGAACGCGCCTTTCAAGTTCGGATATTCGGCGCCGTAGTCGCTGTGAATGGTCGCTACACAGCCACGAACGCCTGCTGAGCGCGCCGCGAGATGTCCCCAGAAGATGGACTGCACGTTGTGCGCGTCCACGACTTGATAGCCGCCGCTTCGGATGATGGCGCGCAAGCGCAACCAGAGCGCAGGGCTGGCGCGCCCAGAGTCGATCGCGGCGCAAGGCACACCAAGCTGAGACAAGCGCCGATGCAACGGGCTATGGCGCAGGACGGCGACAGCGCAGCCTGCAGTTGCCTCGTGCAGCGCGGTAGCTTGCGTTTGGACGCGCACCTCAGCGCCACCATAGCTGCGCGCCAAAGCCACTAGCAGCACTTTGTAGGCGCGTTTTGCCTGTGCCAAGCGGCTACTCCTGACGGCGCTTCTGGATGGCGCGGGCTGCAGACCACAAGCCGAAAGCGGCGGTCGCTAACAGCACGCCTGCAGTCAATGCGATCAGGAGCGCGATCCACGAAGGCGGCTCAGGCGTCTCAACCTGCAGCGCATCAGTCGGCAAGGGCGCGAAGGTCGGCAAGGGCGTCGGCGTGGGCACGAAAGGCGTCGGGCTGAAGATCGGCGAAGGCGTCGGCGTCAGGCTCGGCGTGGCAGTTGGCGTCAGAGTCTCGGTCGGGCCGGGCGTGACTGTGAAGACGCGATTGGGCGTCGGCGTGGCGCTTGCCATGCGCGTGGATTCTGCCACAAGCGTCGGGATATCGGCTGCGATATCCACAGCATAGCGCGAGCGATAGGTGTTCGCTGCGTAGACGTTGTTCTGCGTCACATAGACCACGTTGCCGTTCAGATCGCCGCGGAAGAAGGTCACAGCCTGCATCGCCAACATGGCGAAAGTTTCACCGAGGCTGCTGGTGCCTGTGATGGTCAGCAGGACGCGGCGCGGATTCCACAAGGAAGGCTGTGCTTGCAGCACGCCGATCTCGAAGTTAGGCGGCAAGCGCAGGACGACGTCGTCGAGCAGCTGCTCGAGCGAGTCAGTGCCATTTGTGAACGGCTGCGGCAATTTATCGGCGATGCTGCGCAACAGGCTGTTGGTAGATGGTCTGCCATACAGGATGATGTGATATTGCGCCAAGTCTAGGTCGCTGGGCAACTGATCGCCGAGCGCGATGCGCGGCGCAAAGCGCTCGCCGCCTTCGGTCAG
>RFIM01000057.1 GCA_003695215.1 Chloroflexota bacterium | reverse complement strand
GGCGCCGCACTCAGGACAAGTGATGATCTCGCCGCGCAGCACGTCCGTGAGCGTCAGGGCAGCTTCGCACTCAGGGCAAGTAGCATTCATGATGGTTACGTCCTTTCGGATTGCGTCTCTCTGGAATCCTTTTCAAACTCAGGCAATAAGCATAGCGCTGATCAGTTCGAATAGCAACGCGCCTGTTTGATCTGCCAAAGTGCGCTATACTCTCAGCAGCGTTGGGCAGGAGTTTGTGAGCAGATGGCTTCTAAAAACGCGCTTTGGCTGTGCTTGTGCCTCAGTCTTGCTCTGTGGCTCGGCTTCGCCCTGCGCGGCAGCAAGCCTGTCATCGCACAACAGCCGCCCACTGCTACCTCAACTAGCGCGCCGCCTGAGGTGCCTGAAGTGCCGCTCAACGGCTTGTTTGAGCGCACCTTGCCGATCTTTGGCGAATATAGCGATCCGACCGATACCCGTCAAATCGCTGTGACCGTCCGCTTTACTGCGCCTGATGGCAGCCTGTTCGATCTGCCTGCCTTTTGGATGCAGCCGCAGGAAGTTACTTGTGATGAGACCTGCGCTGTAGAGACTTTCACGCCTATCGGTGCGCCTGCTTGGGCAGTGCGCTTCCGCCCGACTCAAGTAGGCGAGTGGCTCTATACCGTCGAGGCGCGCACGCCCGAGACCACGCGCATCGTCACAGCAGGCAGGTTGCGCGTCACGCCTTCCGAGGAGCGCGGCACTATTCAGATCGGGCGCAACGGCCGCTACTTTAGCCGCGCCAACGGCGAGCCATTCTTCCCTGTCGGACTCAACCTGGCGTGGTCGTGGGAAGGTAACGGGAACACACGCGGATACATCGAATGGCTAGAACGTTTGGCGCGCTCAGGTGGCAATTACGCACGGCTGTATGTGGACGTGCCGTGGTTCATCGGCTTCGGCTGGCACACGCCTGCAGGCAGCATGGCAGCTGCCCAGAGTTCGGCCTGGCGCCTGGATAGCATCTTGCGCGCTGCTGAGGCCCATGGCATCGCCCTGCAGCTGGTCTTATTGTGGCATCAAGGCTGGACGACCTACAGCGATCCGCCTTACAACGCGCCTGCAACGCCTGCCCGACCGAACACTAACGCTGATTGGGCGCTTAATCCGCACAATGTGCGCCGTGGCGGCGCCTTCCCAACAGCAACTTCCTTCTTTGCCACTGAAGATGGACGCCGCGTCTTCCGCGATCGCTTGCGCTACATGATCGCACGCTGGAGCCACAGCGCGAGCCTCTTCGCTTGGGAACTGACCGATCAGCTCGACCGCTTGACGCCTGCTAACACTGCGATCGCCGTTGAATGGGCCAGCGAGATGATCGCCTATTTGCGCCAAAACGATCCCTACCGCCATCTGATCACGATCGGCACGCGCGAGAACGCCAATCTCGCGCTCGTGCGCGATCTGCCTGTGGATTTCATTCAAGCGCGCTACTATCAACGCTTGCCCAGCGAAACGCCGCCTGATCAGCTCATTGGCACACTGAATGCGCTGCGTCCACTCCTGGCAGAGCACACACGGCCACTCCTGCTCAGCGAGTTCTCGCTCAGCCCATGGTTCGAGCCGACCGAGGCCGATCCTGAGGGCCTGCATGTGCGCACTGCACTTTGGGCTTCGGCGCTCAGCGGCGCTAGCGGCGCGGGCAGCAGCTGGTGGTGGGATACTTATCTCTTGCCGCGCGGCTTGCTCGATCAACTGGCGCCATTGCGGCGCTTCGTCGAGAACATCCCTTGGGATACAGCCGATCTGCGCCCGACGAGCCTCGCGCTCAGCGCTGAGCCGCCACTGACCTACGCGCCGCTGCGCGTGAGCGGCTATAACGCGCAATTGGGCAGCGAAACACCGCCTGAACTCGTCTTTCGGCTCTCAGCTGAAGGCGCCGCGCCGCCTTTGAGCCTTGCCAGCGCTTATTTGTACGGCACGCGCTTCAACGCACAGCTCAGTCGACCACAACAGTACCTGATCGCGCCGCCTGTTGAGACCACGTTGCGCATCAACATTCTGCGCAGCGGCGATCGCGGCGGCGCCCGTTTGGTCGTGTTAAATGACGGTTTGCTGGCAGCCGAACTCATCCTGCCGCCTAATAGCCCGCCGCTGGCGCTCAGCGTGCCGCTCAAAGCCGGCGAGCAGCTCATCACGCTCGATAACTTGGGCGAAGATTACCTGCAGCTCGACTCGCTCCAGCTAGCTGATTACGTCCCGCCTCTGCGCTTTGTGGCCCTCGCTGACCGCAACGGTGGCATCTTGCTCAGCTTTTTCCAGCATCAGGATTACACTTGGCAGAATCGCGCCAATCTCGCTCAGATCGTGCCGATTCAAGCCACTTTCAGCGCGCAGCACATGCCCTCAGGCATGTATCGCGTCGAGTTCTGGGATGTCTTCAGCGGCGATGTCCTCGGCGTGGAGGATGTCTTCGTGAACGGCACAGTCGATGGCACTTTGCGCGTTGCTTTGCCACCAATCGCCAGTATGCTGGCAGTGCGTGCCATACGCTATGCCGAGCCGAGCGACCGACGCACGCCCACGCCGACCTTCACGCCAACTGAGCGCACCACGCCCAGCTTCACGCCGAGCGCGACGCTCACGCTAAGCGCCACTGCCACACCGAGCCCAACCTTCACGCCAAGCGCCACGCCTAGCCCGACTCTCACGCCGACTTTCGGCATTCTGATCAGCACGCCGACGCCTACTCAGCCTGAATCGCTCGAGGTCGCGCCATCAACTCCGCTGCCGAGCGCGACGCCTTAGCGCCTCGCCAAGCAGCGCTGCCGATCAATAGCCAGATCGGCAACATGTAGCTGGCAACAGGCAACAGATCGCGCCAAGGGATAGGTGCTAGCGCACCTGGACGCAGGGTCACGTAGTTGTAAAGCAAACCTTGCCAGGTCACCAGATAGGTGAACCAAAGCGCGTTACGGCGCGCCGCTGAGCGCTCCAGCAGCGCCGCAAAAGGCAAGAGCCAAAGCGCATACCACGCCATGAACCACAGCGCTGCGATCAGCAGGTAGGCGAACAGGACATAGAGCATGGCGCGCACAGCGGATAGGATCGCGCCTTTGGCGCGCCAAAGGCGCCACAGCGAGGCGAGATAGCTGAAGGCAAAGAGCGCCAAAGTGCTGTTCGCCAAGAGCGCGTTCGTGTTCGGCGTCGGAATCAGCCAAGTCTCAGCGCTCTTGCCGTCCAGAATCGGCGCGATCAGCTGACGGATGACCGTAGGCAACGAGCCGCTGTACATCTGCGCGCGCCGTTCAGCGCGCAATGTCTCCAGGCCGAACCAGAATGGCGCGTAGGCGCTGATGGTAAGCACTGCGCCGAGGAACGCGCTCACAATGAAGGCACGCAGCCGCGCTTGAGCCTGCAAATTGTGCCATGCCACGATCAGCACGGCTGGAATCAGGATGAGCGGGATGAATTTGATGAGCGCACCAAAGAGCAGGCTGAGCAGGCTTGCCACGTGCTGATGGCGCGCCAAGAAGGCCAGCGACCATGCCATACAGGCGATCATCAGCGCATCGTTGTGCGCTCGGCCTGCCGCCATGTAGATCAACAAGGGATTAAGCGCGAATAGATAAGTGCCACTGAGCGCGCGGCTCGGCGCAAGGCGCAATAGCGCGCTATAGATGCCTAGCGCGCCGATCAAGTTGCTGAGCGCCGCAAGGCACTTGAAGGCGATCACGTTTCCTAGCACATCATCTCCAGCTAGGCGCGTCACTAAAGCGGCGATGATCTCCCAGGCGCCACCATAGGCTGATGGCACATTCTTCCAGCCAACGAAGCGATAAAATGGATCGTCAGGCAATTGTCGTGGTACGTCGCGCAGTGGATTCATGCCGTAGATGGCCGTCATGCGCGCGCGGATGATGTAATCGTAGACGTCGGTCGCATCCAATGGATACATTGGCATCAGCGTGGCGTGC
>RFIM01000334.1 GCA_003695215.1 Chloroflexota bacterium | reverse complement strand
GATCCGTACACGTTGCGCATGTTCGTGGTCGAGGCTGTGCAGCCGAATGCCAGCTATCGGGCTGCCTATAGCTCGCAGGAAGAAGTGCTGACCTACGCCTACTGGGCGCCTGCAGATTGCCCTGAGGGCAATTGCCGCGATTTGGCGCTGCTGTACACGCCACCTGATCGCAATATGCTAGGCGTGCGCTTGATCCGCGACAGCGAGGGCGAGTTCGAGGTGATCGAAGTGGCCCGCGGCGCGCCGTTTTACTACAGCTTCGCGCCTGATGGCAAGCGCATGCTCTGGCATCGTTTCGGTCGGCGCTTGGAGCTGTACGACGTGGCCTCCAATCGTGTCGAGGCGACTTTGCCTGATTTCTCAGGCAGCTTTCAGGCGCCGATGTGGTCGCCTGTGGCAGGTGACGAGCGCCTGCTCTTCGCTGTGCAGAATGCGGCTGATCCTGAGTTGAGCGATCTGGTCATCGCTGAAGGTGAGGCACGTCTGACGCTCTTGGCTGAGCAAGCAGCGCCGCTCGCCTTCGCTTGGAACGCTGATGGGAGCCTTGTGGCGGTCACTTCTGCCTTTGGCGCGCTGCAAGTTCTTGAGGCGAGCAGCGGTGCCGTTGTGGCGAGCAGCCAAGTTGGGCAAACTGTGGCGCATTTTTGGTCGCCGCAGGGTGATAAGGTCGCTTTCTTGAGCCTGCGTCGTCCAAGCGTCACGCGCCAGACCAGCTTCAGCGGCAACGGGCACAGCGCCAGCGGCCTTCAGCAAGGCGCGCGCTTGGAGCTGACGTGGTATATCCTGGAAGTGGCCACGGGCGCTGAATATGCCTTGGATAGCTTCACGCCGACGCGCGACATGCTCTACTTCCTGAACTTCTTCGAGCAGTTTGCGCGCAGCCATGCTTTTTGGTCGCCTGATGGGCGCTATCTCGCCTATGGTGCGCTGATCGCCGAGCGCGGCACAGCAGAGGTGCGCCTTGTTGAGGCACGCCAAGGCGGCAGTGTGCGGAAGGTGGCTGATGGCGTGATCGGCGTGTGGAGCTGGCGCTGAAGGCGCGGCAGAGCGTGTGGAGCGCTCTGCCTACATATATTCCCAGACGCCTTCGCCGTTCAGGATGCGCCTGATTTGATCAGGGAAGCGATCGGGGTCGATCGGCTTGCCGAGGAAGCCATCGAAGCCTGCGGCGCGCGCACGGCGCATTTGCTCTTCGCTGGCATCAGCCGTCACTGCCACGATCAGCGTATTGCGCAGCCGCGGGCTAGCGCGCACTTTCTGCAACGCCTGATAGCCATCTTCATAGGGCAAGTGGATATCCATCAAAATCAGGTCAACACGCGGCAGGGTATCGGCAAATTGCGCCACTTGCCAGCCTGAAGTCTTCCATTCGCAGCGCTGAACGCCCATGTGGGCAAGCAACCGTGCGATCAGCACAAAGTTGCGCATGTTATCTTCCACAACAAGGACGTACGCTTCAACTGGCTCGATGGGCGTGCGTTTCACTTCGGCCATAGCTCTATCTCTGCTCCTCAATGTCGAGTGCGACGTGCACGTTGCTCAGCACTCTGGATTATAATCTACGCGCTGCCTCATTATAGAATCTACCAATCTTGTTCAAAAATTCAAACATGAATTCAGCCGCTCTGCAACTTCTGAGAGCGCTTTTTATGCCATCCAATGGGCGTGTAGCGCCAGTCGCGCCAATTTTGAGAAAATTCTGTGATGCGCTGCCTTCGTAAGTGCCTCAGAATTAAATTGATGAAGAATTGTGAGCCAAGGAGTGCCACATGACCCTTATAAGCCTCGTTTATGTCAGTTTTGCCACGCGCCCGATGAGCGAGCAAGACTTGCGCGCTCTACTGGAGGAATGCCGCACCAACAATCAGCGGCTCGGCGTGACGGGCATGTTGCTCTACCGCAACGGTTTCTTCATCCAAGCCCTAGAAGGCGAGGAAGAAGTAGTCGAGAAGCTCTTCAGCGAGATCGCCAAAGACCCACGCCATCAGGATGTGCTGCGCGTCTACAAAGCGCCGATTGTAGTGCGCTCCTTCCCGAACTGGACAATGGGCTTCAATCACATTGGCGATCAGCATCATCTGGATATGGAAGGCTACAGCGATTTTTTGGAGAATCCGAAAGCCGAATACTTCACGCAGCAGCCTTCGCGCGCTCAGATGCTCCTTGAGAGCTTCCGCAGCGAGACTTTCTTCTAGGCTTTCATTGCGCGGCGATGCACGTGCCGAATGTCAGGTCGCCGCGCAAGGCCGCTGCCACTTGCCCTGGCTCACTGCCGCCCATGATCTGAATTTGCAAGCCCGCCACGCGCTGCGCAAGCGCCAACATCGCCTGTACCTTCGCTGCCATGCCGCCTGTGACATCGGCGCCGCTTGAGCCGCCTAGCGCTGCTGCAATCTCAGGGAAGTTCTGTGGCGTGATGCGCGCGATGATCTGTCTATCGGCGCCATAGACGCCTTCAGCCTCGCCCAAGAGCAAGATGCGCTTCGGCTGCAGGCGCTCGGCCAAGTAGACGAAGATGGCCTCAGTTGAGAGGATCGTGCCGCCGCGCACCTCGTCAAAAGCCACATCGCCATGCACCAAGGGCACCAAGCCGTGTGATAAAGCGCGGCCGATCAGCTCGCTCTCCATGCTCAGCAGCTGACCGTCAGCGCAGCGGGCTGAAGCTGACGGCTGAAAACCGATCACAGGCAAGCCCGCCGCACTGAGCGCCTCTAGCACTAAGCTGTTCAGCCGACGCGCCACTAAGCTCACTTCAGCAAAGCCGCGCCACTCATGGGCTGTGCGCACGCCTTGTGCCGTGCCATAGCGTTGCGCCACTACATGCCCAAACGAGCCGCTGCCATGCCCGATCAGCAGTGGCGGCGTGTAGGCTTGCGCGATCTCAGCGGCTGTGCGCGCCATGATCTCAGCGCGATAGCTCTGGTCGCCGCGCTTATCCGTGATCAGTGAACCGCCAAGTTTCAGGAAAGTCAGCATGCGCACCTCACGCTAAGTGCATCAACCACGTTTGTGCTGCGCCTGCCTGGCGCAACGCCGCCGAGAGGCGCGGCGCCAGGTCGGGCTCGATCAAAGCGATCAGGCTACCGCCGCGCCCGCCACCGCTCAGCTTGGCGCCATAGGCGCCCTGAGCGCGCGCCACTGCGCAGAGCTGATCTAAATGCGTCGATGAGACGCTCAAGGCGCGCAACAGAGCATGATTGGCGTTCATCAGCTCGCCAAGCGCTTCCAGCTGGCTGCCTGTCTCGATCAATTGGCGCGCCGAGCGCACCAGCGCGCCGATCTCGCTGATGATCGCGCCGTAACGCGCCTGATCGGCTGTGTAGAGCCTGCGCACCGCGCTGACCGTCTCGCGCGTGGAAGCGCTCACGCCTGAGTCAATCACCAAAAAGTGCAGCGGCGCGCCAACTTTGAAGGTCTCTGGTGCCCTGCCGCGCACGAAGTAGACAGGCTGCTCGTACACGATGACCGTGTTATCAATGCCGCTCGGCGTGCCGTGATGCAGCTGCTCAACTTGGTAGACCAGGCTATTGAGCGCCTCGCCTGAGAGCAAGTTGCCCAATGCCGCGCTCAAGGCGCGCATCAGCGCCGCGCTGACGGCTGCGCCGCTGCCGAAGCCGCCACCGATCGGGATATTCGAGCGCAGCTCGAGCGTCAGGTCAGGCGGCTGCTTGCCGAGCGCTCTCAGCACTAGCTGCGCCGCGTAGATCAGCGCGTTATCGGGCCTATCGTTGGCGAGCGAGACGTGCAGGGCTAGCCCATCAGCGGCGCCCAGGATGCTCAAGCCGCTGCCAGGCGGCGCAGGCGTGGCCGTCACTTGTGCCTGCAGCGTTTTGAACGGCGCGGCGATGGCAGGCTCGCCATAGACCACGGCGTGTTCGCCGAATAGGATGATCTTTGCAGGCGCGCTATAGACGTGCATCTTTCAAAAGCGGCGATCCAGCCATGGCGGCAGGTAAATCAGCGCGCCGACCACAAGTGCGAACACAATCGCTGTGAACAACAGCGGCTTATCCTTGAAGAGCAGCTCATCAGGCGCGCTGCCTTCGCCTTTCACGTGAATCAGATATAAGTAGCGGAACATGCCGTACAGTGCGAACGGCACGCTCAGCAACATCAAGCTGCCCGTCAGATTAGTGCGCGCTTCAAAGGT
>RFIM01000056.1 GCA_003695215.1 Chloroflexota bacterium | reverse complement strand
GCTGCCGCCACGCGGCTCTAGCGTCAAGCCGAGCGTGTAGGCGCGGCTGGGATCAGGCACGCGGACGCGCAAAGGCTGCGTGCCTTCCAAAACGCCGCCGCTGCGGATGTCCGTCTCTGAGAGGATGAACCAGAGTTGGTACTGCTGCTCGGGCGCAGGTTGCGGCAAATCGGCGATCAGCACGCCTTGATCGCTCTCAGGCAAGGCGATCAGGCGCACAGTTCCTGTGAGCGCGCCTTGCGGCGCCAGCTCAATGCGCAGCGCGCGTGGGTCGTTGAGCAGCGCAGCGATCTCATCTTGGCGCGGCGCCAGCAGCAACAGCGCGCCTATCGCTAGGGCAAGCAGCGCTGCCGCAGCCAAAGCCACGCGAATTGAGAAGCGCCGCCTCGGCTTGGCAGCTGCACTCTCAGCAGCCAGGCGCGCGCGGAAGCGCTCGGCTGCGCCTGAAGGCGCGGCCCGATGTGGCGCTAACGCGCCTAGCGCGCCAAACAATGCCTGATATTCCGCCAACAGCGCTTGTGCCTCTGCCGAGCGCGCCAACAGCGCCTCGACCTCAGCACGCTCAGCAGCAGGCAGCGTGCCGAGAACATAAGCGGCGATTCGCTCGTCCAGCTCTTGCCCGTCTCTCATCAGCTCATCTCCGCTCAGCGATCTTCGCTCGCGTTCCAGGCTTCACGCAATTTTTGCAAAGCTGCGCGCATTCGCGTCTTAACCGTGCCGAGCGGAAGGTTCAAATGCTCGGCAATTTCCGCCTGCGTCATGCCGCCGTAGTAACTCAGCGCGATCACTTGTACCTGCTCGGCAGGCAAGCGCTCGATCATAGCACGCAGATTCTCAGCGCGCTCTCGATCGGCCCATTCGCTCAGAAAGTCCATAGTGGCCTGCGTTTCATCGCTCAGCAAGCTATCCGCCAATTTGACGCGCCGCGTTGTTTGCCGCAGCCGATCGATCGCCATGTTGCGCGTCACACGCGCTAGCCATGTGGCGAAGACGCCGCGCTCTTCATCGTACTGATCAATACGTTGCCAGATGCGCAAAAAGACGTCCTGCAAGCATTCCTCAGCGCTTGCCTGATCGTCCAGCACGCGATAGGCAATGCTGAAGACGTAATCTGCGTAGCGCTGGTAGAGTTCCAGCAGCGCTTGCTGATCGCGGCGCTTGATGGCGCTGATGAGCTGCTTATCATCCATAGCCGAACTTACCTGCAGCGCTTGCCTAAAACTGGCGCAAAGATACTTGCTTTGTGCCAGTTTAGCAAATTCATTCTTTCTCGGCATGCCCTTGCGCGCATGACAATCCATACGCCGCTTGGCACACGTATAGATTGGTAGCTGCGCAAAGAGCTCCAGCTACAGCGCAGCAGGTCAATTTGACTGGCTGAAAGGAAGTTTGAAGATGTCTCATCTCTCGCGTCGCAACTTTTTGAAGGGCAGCGCCGTGATCGCAGCAGCAGCTGCAGCTGGTTTCCATGGCCTGTTCGGCCTGCGCCGCTCGCTGGCACAGATGCAGGACGACGATCTGCAAACGGTACTGAATCTGGCTGCCACAGCCGAGACTTTGGCAGCGACTCACTACTACATGGCGCTGACCGTCGGCGTGATCAAGTTCAGCGACTTTGAGCAAAAGTACTTGCGCGCTGCGCTTGAGTCTGAGCAGGTGCATCTGGACTACTTGATGGCGAATGGCGGCAAGGCGCTGACCAACGAATTCTACTTCCCTAACGGCGTTTTTGAGAACAAGGCGACGCTGGCTACCATCACTGAAGTGGCTGAGAACGCGTTCATTGGCGCGTATTTGGCGGCCACGCGCATCTTTGCTGCAGCCTCGCAGCCGCTCTTGGCGATGGTCGCGGCGCAAGTGGCAGGCGTCGAAGCGCAACATCTCGCCTTCATGCGTAGCGTCGGCAACCAAGAGCCGCCGAACAACGTCGCCCTGCTCGAGCCGCTCTTCTACAACGTCTCTGATGCTGTGCCAACACTGACGCCCTTCCTCGAAGGCAAGGCAGAAGGCTTTGATGACATTGCCACAGCCTATCCCGGCCGCGAGAAGATCATGGAAGTGGTCGGTAAGAGCGCTTTGAAGCCCGTCTTGCCCGCGACCGACCCTGACGCCTTCAAAGGCGCTATGTGAGCTCACCACAAGGCAGAGCGCTGATTCAGCGCTCTGCCCGTCTTTTGAATTGCGCCGCGCCTTTAGATGCGCCATAATTTTCAAAAAAGCGCTTCTGAAAGGCACAGCCAATGGATTCGCGCATTCAAAAGATGGCAGAAGTCCTTGTGAATTACTCGACGCGCATTCAGCGCGGCGAGCGCGTTTTGTTTCGTGGCACCTCGCCGCTGGCGCAGCCGCTGATGCAGGCGCTGACGCGCGAAGCGCTCAAGGCAGGCGGCTTGCCCTTCAACTACCTGCACATGAGCGATGAGAATCGCATCGCTGCCGAGCATGGCAGCCTTGAGCAGATCGCCGCTGTCAATCCAATGCTCAAGCTGATGTATGAGACAGCCGATGTGATCATTCGCATCGAAGCGGCTGACAATACTGCCGAGCTGAGTGGCTTCTCAACTGACGTGGTGCAGGCGCGTATGCGGGCCTATGGCGAGCTGCTGAACATCCAGATGGAGCGCGAAGCCAATGGCACGCTGCGCCGCTGCACTACACTCTTCCCAACGCCCGCTTACGCGCGCGACGCCAACATGACGCTCAGCGAGTACGAAGATTTCGTCTACCGCGCTTGCCTGCTCGATCAAGACGATCCTGTGGCAGGTTGGCTGCAGCTTGAGGCTGAGCAGCAGCGCCTGATCGACTTTCTGCGCGGCAAGCAGCGGCTGCACGTCAAGGGCAAAAACATTGACCTGCAAATGCGCATCGCCGATCGCACCTGGATGAACGCTAGTGGGCGCGTCAACTTCCCAGATGGCGAAATCTTCACTGCGCCCGTTGAAGATAGCGTCAATGGCTGGGTGCAGTTCACTTATCCCGCTTTTTATAATGGCGGCGTGGTGCGCGGCGCTGCCCTGCACTTCGAGCAAGGAGTCATCACTCGGGCGACGGCACAGGAAGGCGAGGCCTTCCTGAATGCTGTGCTAGATACAGACGCGGGCGCGCGGCGGCTCGGCGAATTCGCCATAGGCACCAATCGTGGCGTGGATCGCTTCACAGGGCATATCTTGTTCGACGAAAAGATTCACGGCACTGTCCATATGGCGGTCGGGCGCGCCTATCCGCAGACGGGCGGCTTGAATCAATCCAGCATCCACTGGGACATGATCTGCGATATGCGCGATGGCGGGCAGATTTTCGCGGACGATCTGCTCTTTTATCAAGATGGCGAATTTCTGGTCTAGGGCAGCACTATGACTTCGATCGCTGTGCTTCGCTACGGCGCGCCTGAGCCGCCGCCTGAGCTGCTGCCCTTGCACGCCGGCAACTTGAGCATGTTCTACCATCATGGCGACCTGCGGCGCATTCGCTTTGGCGAGCGCGAAGTGCTGCAGCGTATCTATGTGGCTGTGCGCGATGAAAACTGGGAGACGATTCCCTTCAGCGTCAGTGACCTGCATCTAGAGCGCGCTGAGCGCGCCTTCCGCTTGACTTTCACGGCGCACCATGCGCAAGGCGATATCCGTTTCCGCTGGCAGGCCGAGATCGTCGGCATGGCCGATAGCACGCTGCGCTTCAGCATGGCAGGCGAAGCGCTCAGCGCCTTCCGCCGCAATCGCATCGGCATCTGTGTGCTGCATCCTGCGCACAGCTACGCCGAGCTACCTGTGCAAATTGAGATGCCCGACGGCGCATGTTATGAGGCTCGTTTCCCGCGTCTGATCGCGCCTGAGCAACCTTTCCTGAACGTCCGCGCTATGACCTATCAGCTCGGCACAGCGCAAGTGACGCTGCACTTTGATGGCGATATCTTTGAGACAGAAGATCAGCGCAATTGGTCGGATGCTTCCTTCAAGACGTACAGCACGCCGCTCAGCTTGCCACGCCCTGTGAGCCTGCCGCTTGGCGCGCAAGTGCAGCAAGCCGTGACCTTGCACGTCAGCGGCGAGATCGCTGAATCGCACCTCAGTGCGCCGCTCAGCGCCTTGCATCTCGGCGAGTTCACACAGCGCTTGCCGTCGATTGGCTTGTGCGTCGCCAAGCACGGCGATGCGCTCTCGCCACGCCAGATTGAGCGCTTGCGGGCTTTGAATCTGGCGCACCTACGCGTTGACCTGCGCTTAGGCGCGCCGAATTGGCGCCAGACTTTGCGCCGCGCCACGCTAGAAGCGCGCGCCTTGAATGTGCCGCTGGAGATCGCGCTCTATTGCACAGCCGACGCCGAAAACGAGCTGAGTCAGCTGACTGCAGCCTTGTCGGAGTTCGCGCCGCCAGTGTTGCGCTGGCTGATCTTCAGCGTGCAAGAGCTCGTCACGCCGCCGCCGCTGCTCAGCTTGGCACGGCGCCTTCTATTGCCTGAAGCGCCGAGCGCGTCTTTCGCTGCAGGCTCGCATGCTCAGTTCGCTGAGCTCAACATGAGCCGCTATGCCTACCCTGATGCCGACGGCTTGGTCTATGCGCTCAATCCGCAAGTGCATGCCGAAGATCACCTCAGCCTGATGGAGAATTTGGCCGCCCAAGCTGATACAGCGTTGACGGCGCGGCAATTTGGGCCCGATAAGCAGCTGCATCTCAGCCCGATCACGCTCAAGCCGCGCTTCAACCCGAACGCTGTACGCGCTGAAGTGCTGCCCGCTGAGGCTCTGCCGCGTCAGGTTGATCCGCGCCAAACAGCCTTGATCGGCGCAGCCTGGACGCTCGGCAGCTTGGCCGCTTTATGCTCGGCGGACGTTCATAGCTTGACCTACTATGAGACGAGCGGCTGGCGCGGCGTATTGGAGCGCGAGGGCGTCGTGCCGCATCCGCGTTTTCCATCCTTGATGGGCGCGGTCTTTCCGCTGTACCACGTCTTTGCCGATGTCGGCGAGTTTGCGGCAGCTGAAGTCGCGCCGCTGTACGGTCAGGCGCCTGAGCTAGCAGGCATGGCGCTGCGCAAGGCGAATCAAACGCGCTTGCTGCTCGCTAACTTGAGCCATGTGCCGCAGCTAGTGCGTTTAGTGCTGAGCGGCACTTATCGGGTGCGGATTCTGGATGAGAGTAGCGCGCTGCAAGCGATGCTGCAGCCAGAGTCATTCCGCGTTACAGGTGAGAGGCACAGCGCCACAGATGATGGCCTCAGCTTGACCTTGCTGCCCTACGCTGTGGCGACGCTAGACGCCGTCAGCGAGAGCTAGGCGCGGTCGCGCTTGCGCTTGACCCTGATGCGGCGGTCGGGCTGCTTGCGTACCCAAGCCAGATAGCGCTGAATATCAGGGTCTTGCTGAAGTGCCTCGATCGTACATTTTTGGCGCGCCAGAGTGCGGTTAGTGAAGAACTTGTGCAGCGTAGCGTGGCAGGCGCTGCACAGCGCGACAGTCTCAGTGCCGCCTTCGGATTTGGGCACCAGATGATGACGGCTGAAGTGGCTGACCTGCCTGCCACACAAGGCACAGATCACTTGCGCGGGACGAGCCTTGGCCATGAAGCCTGCCTAGCGCTCAGAGGTGTTCCAGCAGCGCTCTCACAAGCGGCAAAGTACCGAGACCGCTGTGATGAGCTATTCAGAATATAGCGCTTGGGCATGCCGTGCGCAACAGCCTGAAAGGCGCTACAATGGATATAATCTATGTCAAGGCTTAGCAAGCGAGTTGAGTGCAATGGATTTTTCGCTCTCTGAAGAACATCTGATGGCGCAGCGCATGGTGCGCGAGTTCGCCCAAAAAGAAGTCTACCCGACCATCAAGGAGTGGGATCGCAAGCAGCAGATGAATCCTGCCATTTTGCCACGCATGGCTGAGCTGGGCATCCTGGGCATCTGCATCCCTGTGCGTTATGGCGGTCAGGGCTACGATTACATCACGCTCGGCTTGGTGTGCGAGGAGCTGGAGCGCGTGGATAGCACCTTGCGCGTGGTGATGTCGGTTCACATGGGCTTGAACAGCTTGGCGTTGCTGCAGTGGGGCACTGAGGCGCAAAAGCAGAAGTTCCTGGTGCCGCAAGCGCGCGGCCAGAAGTACGGCGCCTTTGGCTTGACTGAATCGGGCGCGGGCAGCGATGTGGTGGCGATGCAAACGACTGCCAAGCGCCATGGCGATGTCTACGTGCTGAATGGCGAGAAAATGTGGATCAGCCTTGCCACGAAAGCGCACAATTTCCTTGTGGTCGCCAAGACTGATCCGAGCGCTGGGCATCGTGGCTTGACGGCCTTCATCGTCGAGCGCGATATGAAAGGCGTGACCACAGGCGATATTCACGGCAAGCTTGGCGTGCGCGCGGGCTCAACAGGTTGGATCGCCATGCAAGATGTGGAAGTGCCTGTCGAGAATCGGCTGGGCGAGGAAGGCGAGGGCTTCTACATCGCCATGAGCTGCTTAGATAACGGCCGTTATACTGTAGCAGCTGGCGCTACGGGCCTGATTCGCGCCTGCTTGGAAGATAGCATCAAATACGCACACGAGCGTAAGACCTTCGGCAAGCCTATCGGCGAGCATCAGTTGATCAAGCAGAAGATCGCCTACATGCAGCAATGGTATGATGCGGCGCGCCTGATGGTATTGCACGTCGGTTGGCTGAAGAACATGGGTTTGCGCAACACACGCGAGACCAGCATGGCCAAGTGGTTTGCGACTGATCACAGCGTGAAAGCGGCACTAGAGGCCATTCAAATTCATGGCGCTTACGGATTCAGCGATGAGTATGACGTGGAGCGCTATCTGCGCAATAGCAAAGGCGCCGTCATTTACGAAGGTACTAGCGAGATTCACCAGCTGATGCAAGCCGACTACGCGCTCGGCTATCGGCGCGACCGCCCGTTGCGCTGCGAGATGCCCGCTTACGACGCTGCCTACTGGCAAGCCGAGGCCATCAACGCTTAGAGAAGCTAGAGGACGCCTTTCGGGCGTCCTCTGTGCTCCGAATCAGTCAGCTGAAGGCTCGGGCGCGCTGAGCGGCAAGCCTACGCCCTGCAAGGTGCGTTGCGCATGCGGCTCGCCATTGATGAAGGCCTCGGTCAAGGCGTGCGCCTCATCATCAGGATGCTGCACAGGCGGCGACTTCATGAAATAGGCTGAGGGCGCCTCTAGTGTGCCGCGCAAGCCACGATCCAGGCCAAGCTTGGCGCAGCGCACGGCGTCAATGACCACGCCCGCGCTATTCGGGCTATCCCAGACTTCCAATTTCAGCTCTAAGGTCAGCGGCACATCGCCAAAAGTGCGCCCTTCAATGCGGATGTGCGCCCATTTGCGATCGCCTAGCCACGGCACGTAGTCCGACGGGCCGACGTGGACGTTCTCCTCGCCCAGATCGTAGGGCAGCTGGCTAGTGACGGCGTTGGTCTTGCTGATCTTCTTGCTCTCAAGGCGCGAGCGCTCCAGCATGTTGTAGAAATCCATGTTGCCGCCGACGTTCAGCTGGCTGGTGCGCTCGACGATCACGCCGCGCTCACGGAACAAGTTGACCAACTGCCGATGGACGATAGTTGCGCCGACCTGCGATTTGATGTCATCGCCGATCAGCGGCAAGCCGCGCTCAGCGAAGCGTTGCTGCCACTCAGGCTCGCGCGCGATGAAGACAGGGATGCAGTTGACAAAAGCACAGTTGGCTTCCAGCGCTGCTTCAGCGTAGAAGCGCGTCGCCGCCTCGCTACCGACAGGCAAGTAATTGACCACAACGTCGGTCTGCGTCTCGCGCAGGATGCGCACGACATCGGCGGGCGGCTCAGGCGATTGGCGAATCTTGCTGCTGAGGTACAGGCCTAAGCCATCTAGGGTATGCCCGCGTGCCACGCGCACGCCTAAAGGCGGCACCTCGCTGAACTTGACAGTATTGTTCTGCCCGCTGAAGATCGCCTCGCTCAGGTCTTTGCCAACTTTCTCGATATCTACATCGAAGGCGGCCGAGAATTCGATATCTCGAATATGGTAGCCGCCCAGCACAATGTGCATCAGGCCTGGCACCAGGCTGTTCGGCTCCACGTGGCGGTAGTACTGCACGCCTTGCACCAGCGAAGAGGCACAATTGCCGACACCTACAATTGCGACACGGACTTTGTCAGACACGGTTAGAGACTCCTTTGCGG
>RFIM01000333.1 GCA_003695215.1 Chloroflexota bacterium | reverse complement strand
TCACGGCCACTGCTACAGCTACGGCCACTCTGACTTTCACGGCGACGCCGACCGCCACAGCGACTATCACGCCGAGCTTCACGGCGACGCGCACGCTCATTGCCACGCTGACGCCATCAGCCACGCTCACGGCTAGCCGCACGCCAAGCACCACTGCTGTGCCACCTTTGCCAACTTTGCCATCGAGTGCCACGCCTTTGCCCTAGCGCAAATTGCCTCGATAGCGTACATGCCGTTAGCGAGGTGATTGTGTTACAATTTTTACAATCAGTTTTGCAAAAAGGAGCTTTGTATGAGCGAGCAACTGCACAACGCCGTGATGAAGGCGTTGAGTACAGTCATTGAGCCTGAGCTGCACAAGGATATCGTGACGCTGAACATGGTGCGCGATCTGCGCATCCAGGATGGCGTGGCGCATTTCACCATTATGCTGACCACGCCCGCCTGCCCGTTGAAAGACGTCATCTACAAGGCGGCTGAGTCGGCTGTGCTGAAAGTGGAAGGCATTCGCGCCATTCAAGTGAAGTGGGATGCCGAAGTGCCGAGCGATAAGCGCGTGCATGGCCGCATCAGCATGCCGATCCGCAACGTGATCGCAGTTGGTAGCGGCAAAGGCGGCGTCGGCAAGACGACCATCGCCGTGAACCTAGCGCTCTCTTTAGCCAAAGAAGGTGCGCAGGTCGGTTTGATGGACGCGGATATCCTGACGCCTAACGTGCCGATCATGCTCGGCCTGACGGCAGGGCGCCCTGCCGTGCAAGACGGCAAGATCGTGCCTTTTGAGATCTTCGGCGTCAAGACGATCAGCATGGGCTTCCTGATCGACCCTGATAAGGCCATGGTCTGGCGCGGCCCGATGCTCAACAGCGCTATCCGCCAATTCTTCAACGACGTCCTATGGGGCGATAACATCGACTACATGATCGTGGACTTGCCGCCTGGCACAGGCGATGCGCCGCTGAGCCTTGCGCAGGCTGTGCCGCTCACAGGCGCGGTGATCGTCTCGCAGCCGCAGCCAGTGGCTGTTGGCGATGCGCTGCGTTCGATCAGCATGTTTGAGCAGCTGAATGTGCCGATCATCGGCATCGTCGAGAATATGGTCGGCGAGCTGTTCGGCGAAGGCGGCGGCGAGCGCCTTGCCCAAGAGCGCAACGTGCCATTCTTGGGGCGCATTCCGCTAGATAGCGAAGTGCGCAAGGGCGGCGATTTAGGGCGACCGATTGTGATCGGCGCGCCTGAATCGCCAACGGCGCAAGCCTTCCGACGCCTGGCCCGCGACGTTGCAGCGCGCGTGAGCGTGCTGCGGCTGCAGAGCAGCGATGTCATCCCGCTAGATATCATCAGCTGAGCGCCGTGAAACGCCGAGCGCAGCAGTCAATCGGCAGCTTCGCTCGGCACAGCCTCAAGGCTTTGGTCGGCTGCAATAGCCTGCTGTGCGCCGAGCGTCACCACAAGCGTGCTGCTGAAAATCAGCAGGCAGCCTGCCAAGCCAACCAGAGTCAGCACTTCGTTCAGGAAGAGCACGCCGAACAAGACGGCGAAAGGCGCTTCCAGGGCGAAGATCAAGGCTGCATCGCTTGGCGGCAAGATGCGCTGCGCCCAAACTTGCACTACCAGGCCGAAAGCTGTGGCGAACAAGCCTGTGAAGGCAGCTACAAGCAGCACTTTCAGCGGCAGGTCCGTTGGTAAGGGATCGGCGAAAGGCGCCAGAACGGCACATAGTTCAGCAGAGCATTGGCGCACGGCCGCCATGATCGGCAAGAGCGCGCCGCACACTACAGCGACCGTCAAGGCCTGCGCCAATGCCAGAAAGCGCCAATCGGCTGTGCGCGGCATCTGTCCAATCGCCAAAATATGCGCTGCGTACGCTAAAGCGCACAAGATTGCCAAAATATCGCCTAGCAAGGTGCCGCCAGGCGCGTAGCCGAGCAGGGCCATGCCGAAAAACGCCAAAGTGCCTCCCAGCAGCACGCGCCGCTCAATCGGTTGCCGCAAGAACAACAAGCCGAGAAACGGCACGAAGATCACGTACAAGCCTGTGATAAAGCCCGCTCGGCCAGCGTCCACTGTGCGCAGCGCAAAGGTCTGGAAAACATAGCCGGCTGTGAAGAGCAAGCCGGCGCCGATGCCCCAGGCCCATTCACGGCGCGTTGGCATAGCGCCGCGCCGTTGCACTGCGCGCGCAGTGAGCGGCACCAGAGCCACTGCGGCGATCGCGAAGCGCAAGGTCAGGAACGCCAAGACAGGGAAGCCTTGCGTGGCCTCTTTGATCATGAAAAATGTCGATCCCCAGATAGCGGCGACGCTCAGCAAGGCACTATCTGCCAGCCAACGTTCGCGCCTGCGCTGACGCAGACGCATCAGCAGTGTCGTGCGGAGTGATTTGGTTGTCATGCTAATCTCGTGTGTGATGCTGACCTTTCGCAGCTGATTCTCGCCACTTTGCCTGCAGCGCAGACCTTTCAGGGCAAAGGGCGGCGCCCTGATACGCGCTCAAGTGATGGCCTGGGCTCACAAGCCATGTAGCAGCATATCGGCTAAGGCCTCTGCCACTTGCTGTGCCGAAAGCCTGCCGTCAGGCTTGTACCAGTGGCGCATGGCGTTCATGGCACTTAGCAAGTGTAGCGTAGCCAGACGCGTATCGCTCGCATGGCAGGCGCCACTGGCAACGCAGGCTTCCAAGAGCGTTTGGAACTGCTTTTCATAGGCATCGCGGCGTGCCATGAACTGACTGCGCCGCGGCTCGGTCAGGTGCCGCCACTCATCGAAATAGACAGCCGCTGCGCCCAAGTGCTGCGTGATCACCAGCAAGTGTGCGATGATCGCAGCGCGCAAACGCTCATAAGGCGTGGCAGGCTGCGCACAGACAGCCTCAAGTGCGGCGAAGAAAGCATCCGTTGCCTCGTTGGCAATGCTCCACAGCAGGTCTTCTTTGCCTTTGATATGCGCGTATAGGCTGCCGCCGCCTCTCAGATGCATCTCATCGGCGATATCGCGCATCGAAGTCGCCAAGTAGCCTTTATCGCGGAAAAGGCGCTCGGCAACGGCGCGAATCTGATCCAGGCGGCGTGAATTGCGCGACATGGCAGGTGTGTCTGGTTACTGAACGAACGTTTGTTGAGAGATTGTAGCACATTCTGCCATTGTGCAAAGGTGTAGGCTCAAAAATTTGCGCAAGGCTTGCGCCACAGCTCAACATAATCTGCACCGTCAGGCAAGCGCAAACGCTCACCAGTGGCTGAGTCGTATAGGCCTGCGATCAGGCGTACATCGCACGCTTCTGATAAGTTGAGCGTGAACCAATCGCCGATCAAGCGCTCATCGGTATCCTGCCAGCTGGAAGTTGGACGTCTCGCTTTCGGCGGGCCATCTTGCTGCGCTAAGATTTGGCGCGAGGCGAGCGGCGTCAGATGTAGGTAAAGCGAGTAATCGCGCTGTGGCGGTTGTTGCGCGCGCCAATATAGACGCACGCGTAGCGACTCTGCCTCAAGCCTCAGGTCCATGCCCAGCAGCGCGATCTGATCGCCGAAATTTGCCTCAAGCGGTGTCTGAATTGGCACAGTGCGGTAGACAAAGACTTCCTCACCGCGCCGATAGGGCGGATTGAGAAAAGCTTTGAGCGGCAACATCTGTGCCAGGTATTCATTCATGCGGCTATCGCGCAGCACTTGATCTGCGGGAAGGATAATGTACAGCACGCCGCGCTGGTCGCGCCAGTAGCTGAGCGGCTCTTTTCCGAAGGTGTGCCCGTAGTTCAGCCAATCGAACCACTGGGCGCCTTTCAAGCCGCTCCAGAACGGATTGAAAACTTTCTCATAGCTGTGCGGCACAGCCACCCAGCCTGCCTCAAGGCTAGCGTCAGCCCATTGGCGCAATTCCACGCGCCGATCAGGAAAAGCGCGCTCGCTCACCAAAGCGAGCGTCGCCATCAGGTTCGGCAGGATCGCCAAGCCGATCCACAGGGCCACAGCGCCGCCATAGAGCCAATAAAAGAGGCGCTTCCTGGGCAAGGCGCGCCAAACTTGCGCTGCCGCGATGCCTAACAACACGCACAGCGCTGTTACAGCAGGTAGCACATCGCGAATGCGCTGCAAGCCAATCTCAGTGAACGATGCCATGATCCAAGGCACAGCCAAGATGCCGATCAAGCACAGCAGAATGACGCGCCAATCTATCCGCGCCGATCGCGCCATAAGCCAGGCAATAGCGCCGCTGAGCAGCCAAAGCGGCACAGCTATCCCATAGATATCCCGCACAGGCACGAAGACGTAGCCAATGTTGTTCAGCACGCGCCGAGCATTAGCCAGGTTGTAGAGCATGCTCTGCACGCCTTCGCGCTGAATGAGATTGACTTCTGCGTCAGGGTTTGGGTCTTCATAAGGGAATTGCCCTTCAGTTCGTAAGACGCCAAAGAGCAAGAACGCAGTGATTGACACAATAGCGAGCTGCCCTGCCAGCAAGCGCATGCCAAGCTTTCTATCGCGCAGCCAGAACAAGAGCGCCGTCACACCTGCCAAAAGCGACGGCACAACCATGAACTTGACCAGCACTGCCATAGCGCCGACGCCCATGCCGATCAACGCCCAGTGTGGACGCTCACGGCGCAGCGCCACAATTGAGAGCCACAGCGACCAAGCCATTGCGAAGCACACCACTGGGTCTGTTGTGGCGTAAACGCTGTGCGAGACCACAATCGGCGCTGTCAGCCATGTGATGCCTGCTAAGAGCGACGCCCAATCGCCTGCAGCCTCGCGCGCTGCGCTGAAGATCAGCCATAGCGTACCGCCACTAACCAGCATCGCAATCCAGCGCATCACATTGATCGTCTGGCTCATCTCAGAGAAGCCGAGCGCGCGCAAAAGCTGCGCAATGCCCAGCTCCAGCGCAAGATAGGCAGGTGGGTAACCGCGCATGTGACTGCCCATCTCAAAGGCGCCAATCCAAACTTGGCCGGCGAGATAAAGGCTAGGCTCATCAGGATGATCGATGTAGGGCAAGCTGAAGGCGTGGCTATGCAGCAACATAGCCATGTACAGCGCTAACAATATCAGGCGGACGACAGTAAAATGCCTGGCGGACATTGTTGCTCTAGAACAGGCGCGTGAGTTCGAAAATCTGCTGCACTTGGTTTGCAAATATCTGGTCGTTTGCCGCGGGCAAGTTGAATAACTCTTGCATGTGACGCATTTGCGGCAACAGATGTGCCACATTGATGCCGTGCATTACCTCAAAATCTTGAACTTTTATTGAGCCGTCCAGCAACTTCTTGATACGTTCGGAAGCCTCGCGGTTGATCCGCATATATAGCTGGAAGAGCGTTGGGAAGTACTCAGCGATCAGCATCAGGCGGATGGCATTAGGCAGGAAGGCATCACCTCTATCGCGCTCAGGAAGTCGCTTGAGATAGATCACAAACCGATTCAGGATTCGCTTGATGCGGCGCGGATTGTTGAACTTGCATTCGCTCAACGCATTGATCAAAGCGTTAAACTCGCGTCGGAGATCGTCCCTGCCAAGGATCACTTGGCGCTGCTTTTCCACAAATTCTCTCATCGCCTCTCGCTCGCGACTGAGATCGAGCTCTGGCATATAGAAGCTGTAATTGATGATCTTCTCCAGATATTCACGCCCATCGATCATTTCGCTGCCGTACTTGCGCCGAATGGTCTGGTAGATAACACGACCGTTGATGGCTAGCACAAAGATGCAGCGCGGCACGCTCAGGTGATGCTTGATGCTCTCCAAGATGCTGATGGTCGTCTCAGGCAAGCAGCGATCCAAATCGTCAACCAGAATCAAAAAACGGACGCGCTGCTGATCTTCCGAGCCGACCAATTCTCTGGCGTAGGTATCCAGCAGCGCTTCGAAGGCCTCGCTGAATTGGCCCACGCTATCCGTCCAATCGCTCAGGATGCTCTCAAATGGGCTCTGTTCTTGGCCCTCTTGCGCTTTGCGCACGCGCGTGATCGATTCTTCGAGCAATTTCAGGTCGACGGCGCCGCTGGTCAGGTTGCTCAGGAGCGCTTTCAAACCGACCTGACCGACAACTAGCAAGCTGGTCGCTACTACGGTTCGGAAAGCGCTCGCTATCCTGCTGCGCTTCTCTTGACCCACGTCGAATTCATATTGCTTCTTGATGGCGTACAGCAGCGGATAGACGATGTGCGCTTCGTTCTCGTATTTCCAAGCGTCAAACCAGATCGGCACGATAATGTTCCCGCCATCAGGGAAGCGTGGCCCAAGTCTGCCGTTCTCGTCGCGGAAGCGCGCTTCCAGCAGGCGCAAAGCTGAGGTCTTGCCCGTTCCCCAATCGCCGAGCACGCCGTAGACGAACGGCGCCTCGGTGCTGCGCACTGCCCCTTCAATCAAGTCCACAAAGTCCTTGAAACGCAATAGATCGTCGTCAGGCCGCCTGATCGGTTCGTCAGCCACAAAACGCATATTAAATCGCTCTTAAAAAGTCTCAGGCGGCAGCACTACAGCGACAGGATCGCCGACGCGGATCAGGCCGCCGCGCACCACGCGGCACATGAAACCGACGCGCCCGACGACTGAGTCGGGCATGCGGCTATCCAGCTCAGTGAGCTGCTCACAGGGCTCGCGCAGCTTGCCCAGCTGAACAATGGCCTCAGCGCCGATCTGCAAGTGCGCGCCCGCAGGCAAGCGGCGCAGATCAATCCCGCTGATGACCAAATTCTCGCCCAGCACGCCCGCGCCCGTCGGATAGCCCTCAGCAGCCAGCTCTGCCAGCGTGATTGTGTCCATGACATTCAAGTTGCGCTTCGGATGGCCGCCTTTGCGGTCGCCTTCGATGCCATAATCGGCGATCAGTCGCGCTTCTTGCGCTGCCACGCGCTGATAACCACGCGGCACAGGCGGCGCTTGCTTGGGCTTATAGGTGATGCTCTCAAGCGTCCCTATGGTCATAAAAGGCTCACTTTCGCTAAACAGCGAGCATATTATCACAAGCGATGCCATTCATGCAACATCGATCATCAAAGCTAGCGCCGCTAGTGTGGCAACCGTTGAACCTGTTCAGCAGGCGCTGCTTTCTGAGAAACATCTCATGGCAAGCTGCCTATCAGGCGGCTATAATCGCTTTTCGGCTGCTCATTTTGCATCTCAGCGCCAATCGTAAGCTCAGGAGTGCCTACTTTGGGTCTTAGCCCGCTTGACTGGTTACTCGGTCTATTCTCACTTGACATCGGGATCGATCTCGGCACAGCCAACACGCTGGTCTATGTGCGCGGCAAGGGCATCGTCATCAACGAGCCGTCTTACGCGGCCATTGAGAAGAAAACGCGCCGTCCGATCACTTACGGGCAAGAAGCCAAAGAGATGGGCGGCAAAGCGCCTTCGCACATTTTAGTAGTGCGTCCGCTACGTGATGGCGTGATCTCAGAGTTTGAGATCACTGAAGGCATGCTGCACTACTTCATCGGCAAGGCACACGAGCAAAGCTGGGTGCCGATTCCGCGCCCGCGCGTGGT
>RFIM01000332.1 GCA_003695215.1 Chloroflexota bacterium | reverse complement strand
GTCATGGCGGCGACGATCTTCATGTGGTGGACGTCCCCGGACTTCTTACCGACGCAGGCACGCCGCGATCTGGCGCCTGTGCAAGCGACTGCGCGCCTTGTGGCTATGTCCACAGCGACGCCGTTGCCGACGCCGCTTTGGCACAACCGAATCGGTATTTTGGCAGGCCACAGCGGCATGACAGCGCCTGATGGCAGCCGCCGCGAGCAGCCCGATCCCGGCGCCGTTTGCCCTGATGGTTTCTTTGAGCGTAGCGTGACAGAAGCAGTGGCTGAGCGCGCTGCGGCGATCTTGCGCGCGCGCGGTTACACAGTAGATGTCCTTGAGGAATTTGATCCGCGCTTGAATGGCTATGAAGCCGCCGCCTTCGTCTCGCTGCACGCCGATTCATGTGCGAGCATCGGCTATGGCGGCTACAAGTCCACCTATCCTGCAGCGCGCACGCTGATTCGCGATCAGGATATCCGTCTGAACGAATGCATTCGCTTGAACTATGAGAGCATCACAGGCTTACCATTCCAGGCGGGCAGCATCACTGAGAACATGCTGCTCTACCACGCTTTCCGTAAGATCAGCGTGCGCACGCCCGCCAACATCCTGGAGCTTGGTTTCTTGAGCTACGATCGCGATCTGCTGCAAAATCAGCCCGATCGCCTTGCCTTGGCAGTTGCCAACGGCATTTTGTGTTTCCTAGAGCCACAAGAGCCTTGAAGAGGAGTTTTATGCCGCCGAGTGATAAAGAGTTGATTGTGTACAGCCGCAGTACGCCGTGCCCATTTGTGAGCGTGGCGCGCCGTGTGCTGGAGCGTGAAGGCGTGCCCTACCGTGAGCTGCTGATCGATCGTAACAAAACCTACGAGGCACGTGTGCTGGAGTGGACGGGCTTTCTCTCAGTTCCGACGCTAGTGATAGCTTGGCGCGGCCAGGAACTGCCTTACGAGCCGCCTGCGCCTTTGCCACGCGGCGAATCGCCACGTGGCATTGATCGCGGGAGCATGCTCACTGAGGCGACCGAAGAAGAATTGTTGGCTTGGTTGCGCAAACACGGCTTTCTGACTTGACCTCACATTCTAGGAGCGTTTATGTACATCTTGGCTCTCGATCAAGGCACGACTAGCTCACGTGCCATTCTCTTCAATCGCGAAGGGAAGATTCTGAGCGTGGCGCAGAAAGAATATCCGCAAATTTATCCGCAAGCAGGTTGGGTTGAGCACGATCCTTCCGATATCTGGAGCACACAGATCGGCGTGGCCGGCGAGGCTTTGGCGCGCGCCAATATCAGCCCGCGTGAAGTGACAGCTATCGGCATCACCAACCAGCGCGAGACGACCATCATCTGGGAACGCGCTACAGGCAAGCCGATTCACAACGCGATTGTCTGGCAGTGCCGACGGACAGCGCCGCGCTGCGAGCAGCTGCGCGCCGAAGGCTTTGCAGCGCTTGTGCGCGCTAAGACGGGCCTGGTGCTTGACGCCTACTTCAGCGGCACGAAGGTCGAGTGGCTGCTGGATAACGTGCCAGGCGCACGCGAGCGCGCTGCCAACGGCGAGCTTGCCTTTGGCACTGTGGATACTTGGCTGCTTTGGAACTTGAGCGGCGGCAGGATTCACGCCACTGATGTCAGCAACGCCAGCCGTACCATGCTCTACAACATTCACACGGGCGATTGGGACGATGAGCTTTTGGCGCGTCTGAACATCCCACGCGCGCTTTTACCGAAAGTGCTGCCATCTAGCGCGCTCTATGGCGAGACAGACGCTAACATTTTCGGCGCGGCTGTGCCAATTGGCGGCGTGGCAGGCGATCAGCAGGCGGCGACCTTCGGGCAGGCCTGCTATCAGGTCGGCAGCGTCAAGAACACTTACGGCACAGGCTGTTTCATGCTCATGAACACAGGGCAACGCGCTGTTGAGTCGCAAGGCGGCTTGCTGACGACTATCGCCTGGCAGCTCGGCGATCAACCGACGATCTATGCCTTAGAAGGCAGCGTTTTTGTGGCGGGCGCAGCCATTCAGTGGCTGCGCGATGAGCTGCAGTTGATTCGCACGGCGGCCGAGTCCGAGGCAGTGGCTGCTAGCGTGCCTGATAGCAACGGCGTTTACGTGGTGCCTGCTTTTGTCGGTCTGGGCGCACCGTATTGGGATAGCTTCGCGCGTGGCACGATTGTCGGGCTGACGCGCGGCAGCAATCGGGCGCACATCGTGCGCGCCACGCTCGAGTCTATCGCCTTCCAGACGCGAGATGTGGTCGAGGTGATGATCCGCGATGCAGGCTTGCAGCTGGAGACCTTGCGCGTAGATGGCGGCGCTGTGGCAAACAATTGGCTGATGCAATTCCAGGCGGATATCCTCGGCGTACCGGTAGTGCGTCCAGCCGTGACGGAGACAACGGCGCTCGGCGCGGCCTACTTGGCGGGCCTGGCAGTCGGCTACTGGCAATCGCCTGAGCAGATTGCGGCACAATGGGCTGCCGAGAAGACGTTCGTGCCGCGTATGTCGGCGGAGGAGCGCGAGAGGCGCTATCACGGCTGGCAACGCGCTGTGGAGCGCGCTAAGGCGTGGCTCAGTGCATAGGCTGTGCGCGTCCTGATCCTGGGCGATAGGTTTGCGGAGTCGGCGCGGCGTACGGCGCTCACACAACTGCTCGCACAACTTGATTCGGCGCGCATTCAGGCTGTAGTCACTGCCTTGCGCGCCGAGCAGGACGATCTAGTCGATCAAGCGCTCAGAGCAAGGCGTCCAATCGCTCTCAGAGCAGCTTGGCGCTTGCTCAAACTGCTCAAGAGGCTCAACATCGAGCTGATACACGTTGTTGAGCTGGAGGCGGCTTTAACGGGCATTCTTGCGGCGCGCTACGCGGACTTGCCGCTCTCAATTACGTGTGAGCGCGTGCCGTCGGCTCAGGGCAAGCCAAGGCGGCGCTACCTATGGCACAAAGTGCAATGGCAATTTCTCGGGCGTATGGCACAGCGCATTCTAGTGCCATCGGAGTTAGTGCGCCGCGACTTGCACTTGCTCGCTAAGGTGCCGTTGGCGCGCATCAGCGTGGTCTATCCTGCCTATCCATTCCAAGCCGCAATCGGAGTGAATCGCGAGGCGCTTGGTTTGGCAGAGGGCAAGTATATTGCGCTGATCCTGCCTAGGGACTATGATGCTGGTTATCTGCAGGCGATAGACGTGCTGGAACGTCTGCGCAAGCGCGGCCTGGACGCACATTTGATGGTCATTGGCGATGGTGCGACATTCCAAGCCTTGCGCAAAGCGACTGAACATTTAGCTCTGCCGATTCGTTGGTTTCCGAATCGGGCTGAATTGCCTGAGCTGTTGGCGGCCTGCGATGTCGTTTTGGATTGCACTGAGCGCGAAGATTTGCCTGACGGCGTGATCGCAGCGATGTTGGCAGGCAAGCCAATTGTGGCGCCGCGCCAAAGCGGGATCACAGAGGTGCTGGAGCCGAACGTCTCTGCGCTGCTCGTCATGCCCGCTGATCTGAGCGATATGGCGCTACAGGTCAGCCGCGTGTTACAATATGACTCGCTGGCAGAGCGCTTAGGGCGATCTGCTAACAAGCGCGCTATAGAGCGCTTCACACCACAGGCGCACGCGCGCGCCATGACCGAGTTTTTTGAGACAGCGATTTACAGTCTGCGATGAGCAAACAAACGGCACGCGAGCGCGTCAAGCGCACACCTATGCGTTCGCTAGGCGAGCGGCTGCCTGCACCCATCCGACCATGGTACCAGGCGGCGCGTCCGCGCAGCTTGCCCGCCACTTACGCCGCTTTGCTGACGGGCGGCGCAGTGGCGCTTGAGTCGGGCGTGTTTGAGCCGATTCGCTTTTTGTTGGCACTGATCGGCGCCTTGCTGCTACAGATCGCTTCGAACTTCGTGAATGAATATGTGGATTTTCAGCGCGGCACGGACGCGTTAAAAGTCGCGGGCATGGGCATGGTGCTCAGTGAAGGCAAGCTGAGCGCGCGGCAAGT
>RFIM01000331.1 GCA_003695215.1 Chloroflexota bacterium | reverse complement strand
TGAGATACCAAAAGCGCGCCTTAGCTCATCTAGATGGCTGGGCAGAGTACGAAATTCGGCTGACAAGCGATGTCGCCGCTTGGAATCAAGTTCGGCATCAAATTCGCGAGGAAGAGGCGCAAGCGCTTGCGCAAGCTTTGCGTCCGCGCCAAAACCTGACGCTCACCCTCAGCGGCGGTCTGGCGGATCCGCAAAGCGGCAGTTGGCTGATCGGAGCGTTACCTGCAGTGACGATTTATGCGCTAAAGCCCAGGGCCCAGTTTTGCATCAAGCAGCTTGGAAGAGAGAATGACGTCGAAATTCATACCGCGTCACTTGAAACAGGCAAGGCGCATCCATTGCCGAAACTATCTGAAGGCACCTACGAGCTTGTAGCCAGCTGCGATAGCTTGAGCGCGCGGCGCATTCTGCGGGTGAGCAGCTGGGATGCTCTTCAGCCTGCGCGCACCTGTGATACTGCAAGCGCAGAACTGCCCTGGAGTTGGGCTTATGGCTGAGAAAACTTATCGAGCAATTCAATGCCGCCGCATAGGCCTTAATCAGGCCTTGAAGACTCTGAGAGCCTTCGTTCGCGAGCGTCGTTTGGCTGAATACATTCCTTTTGTGCGCTACGAAAAAAACGCAGATACGCGCTGCCGCGGCGAATACTACATTGTCCTAGAAATGCACCAGGCGCCTAATGAGGTGCTGCAGCAACTGCAAGAGCTTGGAATTGGCATCCCTATACCAGAAGAGCTCACAGAAGGCAGCCTGGACGCTTGGCTGAGCCCCAACCGAGAGAGTACGCAGTTTTTCCGCCAAGTATATCTTGAGAAACCCGCTCAATTCTCTCGTCCCACAGCGCCATCGGATGACTTATCCGAGTTTTCCGATGGCGAGGAAAGCTATTTGCAATCCAATGAGCCGTTCAATAAGCTGCTCTACTGGCTTTCAGCCCGAGGCAGCGGCACCTGGCAGATTTTCCGCCACGCTTGTGAGCAGCTTGGCATTGACAATAAGCCGCGGCAGGTCTTTCGGCGCTTACGCCTGCTCGGCCATTTAGGCTATCTCGATCAGGGCAGGCGTTGGCAAGTCTATCCGCCATATCTTGTGCAAAGCGCTGACGGCAGCTATAGGTACTTAGTAGGTCAGCGCACGCCTAGCCTGCTGAAAAACCTGCCTGTGGAGCGTTTTCCGCAGCGTGGCACGCCTGACTTGATCAAAGTGCCGCCTAGGTTTGCTGCTGAAGGCTTCTGCGAAGCGGGCATTGCCAGTTTGCGCCTCGCCGAGAGCCTGCCGAGCTGGCGCGATTTGCCAAACCGATGGCAAGCGCTGGATTTGCCGATGCTGCGCTATCTTTTCAATCGCTGGGACGGCGCTGAGTTCTCCATTCGCGTTGAGCGTCCTGATCAAGTGGGCTTGTACCGCTGCGAAGATACGGAAAAGCAGTCCATACGTTACGCCTTCTACGATGGTAGCACCTTGTGGCAAGGTGACTGGTACGGATTGCAATACGTAGCCAACGCTCACCTGAATCTCTTTCCACGATGCGTCTACAGCCAAGCGCATCACACCTGCCTGCTAGAGAGACATCTGCCTGACCTGCACGAGTGTGCGCTCGTCTTGGCCTCAGGCATCTTGCCTGAGAAACGAGACGGCGGTCTGCTTTTCAGGCATGTCTCCGCTGCGCTCATCAACACACTCAGCGACAAGTTGGGCTTCTCTGTGAGCTATAAGGACTAAAAATGCTTCACGACTTGCTGGGCAGCTATTTGCGCCTTGATCACGTCTACCGCCTCTATATCAAGAGCGCTTTTCCGATTCGCTACACATGGCTGAACAAAGAGCGCGATCAGCTGCTTCAACAGGGCAAAAATCATTTGCTCAGTCAGCCGCCGCTGATCGAGATCATGCCTAACTATCCGTCCTCAGGGCTTGACCTAGATGCGGTTGCAGATCGTCTGCCAGATTACTCTGAGGTGCGGCATTTGGCGCGGGCGCTCATTCCGTTCAAGCTCTACCAACATCAATGGCAGGCACTTCAAGCCGTCCTTGAAGGTAAGCGCGATGTTGTGGTGACAACAGGCACAGGCTCCGGCAAGACTGAGACGTTCCTGCTGCCGCTGTTCGCGCAGCTGGCTCGCGAGTCGCGCGCTTGGCAAGCTGTTGAGCCGCCTGAGAAGCCTGAGGCGCGCTTGTGGTGGCGGAGCGGTAAGGACTATCGCAGGCAATGGGCGCATGTTCGGCGCCCGATGGCGATGCGCGCCCTGATTTTATATCCTTTGAACGCCCTGGTGGAAGACCAGTTGCGGCGTTTGCGCCAAGCGCTCGGCGCGCCTGAAGTGATCCAATGGCTGGACGCGGCGCGTGGCGGCAATCGCATCACCTTCGGGCGCTACACGGGCGCAACGCCTGTCCCAGGCAAGCCCGAGAACGACAATCGGCGGGAAAAACTTCGCCAACACCTAAAAGAAATGGACGCGGCTTATCAAAGCATCGACCGCGCCATCTGCGAAGGGCGCCTTGATGAGAGCATCCGCTGGTATTTTGCCGATCCAAACAGCGGCGAGATGTGGTCGCGCTGGGATATGCAAGCTACGCCGCCAGATATCCTGATCACAAACTATTCCATGCTCAACATCATGTTGATGCGCAGCATTGAGGCGCCTATCTTTGAGCAGACGCGCCAATGGCTAGCTGCCGATCCAAGTCACCTTTTCCACTTGATCGTGGATGAATTGCATACTTATCGTGGCACGTCAGGCAGCGAAGTCGCCTATATCTTGCGGCTCTTGCTACAACGGCTCGGTCTCAGCGTCGATTCGCCGCAGCTGCGCATTCTAGCAACTACAGCCAGCCTTGAAGGCGACGAGAAAGGGCGGAAGTTTCTGCGCGAGTTTTTTGGCCGCGACCAGTTCGATTTCATCAGCGGTCAAGCGCACTTGCCGCCTGAGGATGCGCGCTTGCGGCTGAGCCGCTATCAAGCCGATTTCGCACGCTTTGCTGAGCGCGTACAGCCCAATCCGCTCGAGCCTGCAAAGCCGCTTGAACCCCAATCTGAAGTTGTGAACGCTGCACTAGGCGATCTTGCCACCGCGCTCGGCGAGCCGATCAGCGCTAAGCCTGAAGCAGAGCGGCTTGGTGCGGCCCTGCAACGCATCGGCGCGATAGACGCCCTACGCGATGCGGCGCGAGCCAGGCTTGGCAGCGTGCGCCCGATCAAGGCGACCGAACTCGATCAGGAGCTCTTCGGCGCACCTGCAGAAGGCACTTTCTCCAAGGCGCTGCACGGGCTGCTCTTAGCTTTCGGCATGGCGCGTTTTGAGGACCGTCCTTCACAGACACTGCGCGGCCATTTGTTCTTTCACAACATGCAAGGCCTGTGGGTATGCAGCAATCAGCGCTGCACTGATTCCAGCGCCGCACAAATGGCTGATCGCTTAGTCGGCGCGTTGCATACTAACAATCGGCTCTCGTGTACCTGCGGCGCGCGCGTTCTCGATCTGCTGCTGTGCGATGTGTGTGGCGAAATTTTCTTGGGCGGCTACAAACACGTGGATAACAACCATCTCTTGCTGACAGCTGATCAGCCCGACCTCGAAGGTGTGCCAGATCGGGTGCAAGTTGATCGCAAGTACGGTCAGTATGCCATTTTTTGGGTCAGCGCGCAGGAGCCACATACTGAGAAATGGGTGCAGAAGAAAGTGAGGCGATTTTGGAAGAAAGCCCGCCTGGAGCCGTTCAGTGGCGCGGTGAGCTTTGGTCATAATGGCAAGGGCGTGAGCGGCTGGCTCTACACTATCGAAACGCAACGCGATGGGTCCGAGAACAGGGAGTCAGCCTATCCATCAATTTGCCCGCGCTGCGGCGCTGACTATCGCAGGCGCGACGATGAGATAAGCTCGCCTATTCACGCCCATCGCACAGGCTTCCAGCGCGTTGCACAAGTCTTGGCGGGCGCGTTGCTGCGCGAAATGCCCGAGGCCACGCCCAAGCAGACTTCAGTGCGCAAATTGGTCATCTTCTCCGATAGCCGCCAAGATGCCGCAAAACTCGCTGCAGGCATCCAGCGCGATCACTACCGCGATCTATTGCGCATGGCGCTGGTACAAGCCACTGAGCGCTACTGGAACGATCTGGTCGGTTATTTGCGCTTTGCCAAGCCTTCTGAAGCAGCCCTGGTGGACCTGAGGAGACACAATGATGAGCTGTACAAAGAGGTCATCAAGCCAAGTGAAGCTGCTGATGAAGAGCGCTATAAACGTTTTGGCATCACTCACTCGGATTTAGATAAAGAAGCAGTCCGTTGGCTATCCGATATGCCCGTATTAGATGAGAATGCGCGCGGCTCTTGGCTCAAGCTGCTGGAGGCATATCCGAAGGGCATCCAACTCAGGTATCTGATAGATGCCGTGAGCGCTACATTGTTATCGCTTGGCACCAACCCAGGCGGCATCAGCAAGGAAGTCCTGTTCTACGACACTTTAGAAGGCGACCGCGCGCTATGGCATACCTATTTCAATTGGCAAGAGCAGCCTTTCCGACCTAAAAGCGGGCTGACGCCTGAGCAAGAGAAGAATTGGAAAGCCATTCGCAGAAGGGCTCTGGGTGAGCTGATGTCTGCGGTGCTTTTCCCACATGCAGCGCGTACCATTGAGAATCTAGGCTACGGCACAGTTAGCTATCGTGATGGGCGCGATCAAAGCAATCGGCTTGTGCAAGCGGCGCAAGCTGTCATCCGACAGATGGGCGTCCGCAAGCGGCATATTTACTCTGAGTTTTACGGCTCAGGCGATGAGACTGAGCTGCCAAAGGACTCGCTCAAATATCTTAGGAAACTAGATCTTGACGCGGAAATTATCAAGGCGCAGCTCATAGGCGCTGAGGTTCTTAGAAGCGGCTATGCCTATGCCTGGCTTGTGCCCGAAAACCTGTACCTGATACCTGCGCGCGGTCGGCGTGAAGGCTACCGCTGCCCAAAATGTAACGCCTTCTATTTTCACGAAGCTGCAGGGTTCTGCCCTGAGTGCCTTGAGCCGCTGCGAAAAAGCAAGCTGGGAGAAGGTGAGTCAAATGATACTGTTGACTACTACGCCTATCTGGGGCAGCGCGCAGACGCGCCATTCCGCCTGAACGTGGAAGAGCTGACAGGGCAGACCGATGCTGAAGCGCGCCCTAAGCGGCAACGCTGGTTTCAGGACGTCTTCTTAGAGGATGAGATCGCCCTTGTGCAAGGCATTGATCTGCTCAGCGTGACTACCACAATGGAAGCGGGCGTAGATATCGGCGCTCTGCTAGCAGTGGCGCTAGCAAATATGCCACCGAGCCGCCACAACTATCAGCAGCGCGTCGGTCGCGCTGGAAGGCGCGGCACAGGCGTCACTTTCGCGCTGACCTTGTGCCGAGATCGCAGTCACGATGACTTCTACTACCAGCACCCTGAAGCCATCACAGGCGATCCGCCGCCTACGCCCTATGTGGATGTTTCCAATAAGAGCATCTTCCGCCGAGTCCTCAACAAAGAAGCCTTGCGTCTAGCGTTCGTCGGCACAGGCATTGCTCAACAATTTGAAGC
>RFIM01000330.1 GCA_003695215.1 Chloroflexota bacterium | reverse complement strand
GCCAGGCGCTTGGCGTCGGGCATTTGCGGCGCAGTGACATCTTGTGCATCGATGCGGTAGACGACTGTCGAAGGCATTGAGCCCATGCCCAAGCGAATGGCGCCGAAGTCGTTATCGTCAACGCGGCGTTCCCACAGGCGCGATTCATCGGCGCCTTCGCCGCCGCTGACCATCGCCATGATGGTATCCATGTCAGGGTTGTTGTGAATGTAGAAAGCGCGCTGTTTATCGTGCGAAGCCAGCATCTCGCGGCGCATCTCGACCAGCAAGCGCGCATAAGCCTCGCGGCGCTCCTTGTCAAGGCGGCGCTCGCGCAGGAACTGATAGACTGATAGCACGCTGGTCGCTATGACGGAAAGTGCCATCGGTAAGATAAAAAGCGCGTTGGCCCCGCGCCCACCTACCCCACTGACCAGCACATAGCCTAAAATGGTGATCAACGGAATGGCAACCGTGATGAGCATCTGTTGGGCAGAGGTGCTGGATGGCGTAGGCGGCTGTGGAATCTTTACCTCGCCAGAGGGCAACTCGGGCTGAATACGTGGCGGGCGGCTGATATACTCAGGCATGGGTTATCTCTCCAAAATCGCTGCTCACAGCTTGACACAACACCGATTCGGCACTATGTTAATGGCAATGCACAAAAGATACTTCATCATGGCACATTTAGGTGCATTTGTCAAACAGCATTTTGTGACAAAAGCGCCAAAGTTGCTTAAGATAGGTTTTTCAAAGCAAAAAGGAATCGCTTCCGCGTTGCCTAGGGCTGTCTAATCAGGTGGAGTGATCGATGAAACGCTACTGTCCTAAGAGCGAAATAGTTACACCGCTGTTCAACGTCTGGGGCGCTGACCGCATCTCAGAGGCAGGTGAGCTCTCTGTGATCTTTGACTACGGCGATTGGCTAGGCGATATCGAAATCGTGCGCTTGCTGCGCATTCTGAAAACAAGCGCCCTTTACGAAGCGCGCCGCAATGAGCAGAATAAGCCCAAGCCGATCTTGGTCAAAGTGGCGCATAACGGCTGTGAGGAACTTCTCAAGCGCGAGGCCGTCCTGATGGCAAAACTGACCGAACAAGGCGGGCATCCTATGCTGCCTGCTTTACAGCCACCTTATCTGATCGGCGACTCAAATGCAGTTAGGCGTCCCTATGGGAAAGTGGCCTTTGGCAATGAGACAAAATACTACATTGTCTATGCCTATGCTGAAGGCGAGTTCTTGCGCGATGCACTCATCAAAAATCCGCAGCCGTGGTACCTACACGCCGCCTGGCTGACCATCAGCACGGCCGATGTGGTCGCCTTCATCCATCACAAGGCGCAGCACCTGGTGCTGAATCTCTGCCCAGACACGATCATGATCCGCTACGACCGCGATGGCATTCCGCGCCCAATGCTGATGGACTTGAGCCTCGCCGCGCGGCCTGAAGCCATTAAATCCGATCAAATCGAGATTCTGGAGCGCTACAGCATTGCAGCCTACATCGCGCCTGAGCTGCTGATCGACCGTGAGAATGGTCAATACGGTGCTCAGACCGATGTCTACGGGCTAGGTGTGCTGCTCTATGAGATGCTCAAAGGGCAGCCGCCTTACATCTATCGCTTGCGCCGCCCTGAGGACGTGCGCCAAGAGGTCAAAACACAGCCAATTCCGCCGCTTGATCGCACCGATCTGAGCGGCGAGGTCAATAAGATCGTGACGCAAGCCGTTGATAAGTCGCCTGCGCGCCGCCACAAAGACGTGCGCACCTTCGCCAAAGAATTGCGCGTGCTCTTTGGCGAAGTGCCGCCTGAGCGCACAGGCTGGTATCGGGGCATTCCACGGCAGTGGTTGGCAGCAGGCGTGGCAGTTGTCCTTTTGCTTGTGGCATGGGTTTTCTTTATGGCAGTTGTGCAGGCAGGCGCCTAGTGCCTTTGCGCCTGAGCCATCAGCTGGCTAGCCCTAGCTCGCTCAGGCGCAAGATGACGTCCTTCTCAGGCATCTCAAAGCGGGCGCTCAGGTTGAGGGTTGTGCGCTGCACAGCGGGCAGCTCCTCCAACATGGAGCGCGGCATGACCACTGCCCGCGCTAGCGCACGCAGGGCTTCATCGTTCTCGGCGTAAGGCGCCAAGCCGCGCTCTGCGCCCCAAGCGCAGCGGCACATATGCCGCGCCAAAAGCCGCGCAATGGACATACGCGGGCTGAAGGGTTGATCTATACTGATGAACGAGAGCGAGAGCTCGCTCAGATTCACTTCGCGCCACATGCTCGGGCGCGGACGCTGCAGCATCAGCTCTAGCGGCACAGGCGGGCGCTCAACGTCAAAGGCATCCAACAAATCGGCGACGGCGCGCTCAAATAAGGCAAGGGTTTCAGCTGTTGGCTCGGGCATCGGGCCTGCTCTCCAAGTTCCTACGCGCTGAAGCGCTCAAAGAACCACAGTAGTGTATTACCGTATTTGCGCTCGTCTATGGCGCGCAGATTCTTCAGATCCACTGCCTGCCGCTCTTGTGGATCGATCTGGACAATCGCCCAGCCGTCCGGGCACAGATACTCGATGTTGTCGTCCAGCAGCCTCAAGGTTTCTAGCCACAAGCCGCGATACTGTGGCGGCGCGATATAGATCAGCTCGAAGCAGTCGCTCGGCTCAACGCGCAGATAGTCGCGCACGTCAGCGCGCAGCACCTCTGCAAAGCCGTCCAAGCCGACGTGCAACAAGTTCGCCTTGATGGTCTGGACTGCAATGCCCGATTTCTCCACAAATGTAGCGTGCGCTGCGCCACGGCTGAGCGCCTCAATGCCGACGCTGCCCGTGCCTGCGTACAAATCCAGGAAGCTGGCCTCTAGCACGCGGTCGCCGATGATGCTGAAGAGCGCTTCCTTGACGCGATCCATGATTGGGCGCGTGCCTTCACCCGGCACAGGCTTCAATTTACGCCCTTTGGCGATACCGCCAATCACACGAATAGGCATGGCGCGCTTCGCTAGCCTCTCAGTTCAACTCCACGGCACGGCGCACAGCGCGAATGTTGGCGAGCGGCGTCGTGATGGGCATCACACAGCCTGTAGAAAGGATGAAGCGCCTACCATCTGTCTGCGCGATCGCCTCGCGCGCCATAGCGCGTATCTCCGTCGGCGTGCCGTTGTGCAGCGGATTCCACTGCCCGATTCCGCCACAAACTGCGCCCTTGAACTTCAGCTTGCCGTCTGCCAAGGCTGTGCTGCTGCTGCGGTCATGCCAATTGACCACTTGTACAGGATATTCCGTGAACAAATCTATCATTGGCGCATCGCCATGAAGGTGCAGAATGTTCAGCCACCACGCGTCGGGCAAAGCCTCTAGGATACGTAAATCGTTCGGCATGCCGAATGCGCGGTATTCTGCCTCGCTCAGCTGGGTGAAATCCGCTAGCTGCGCTGCATAGAAGATTCCGCTTGGCTTGGTCGGCCGAATAGCCTCGATGAAGCGCAACGTGCTTTCGGTCAATGTATTCAAGCCCGTCTTGAGGCGCTCTGGCGCGCTGCGCAAATGCAGGATGAGCGTCTCCAAGCCTGCTAGGTTCTTTGCTTGCGCCAAGGGGCTATAGATGGTCATCACATAGGGCGTTTCTTCGCTGCCGAGCGCTTCTTTGAGCAGACGTAGCGTCGTGACTTGAGCCGCGAGCGCGCCGCGCGTCGGATCGAGCGGGCGCAAGCTGAGCCAATCGGCTGAGCGCTGCACCACGCGCCGCGTGTAGCGATTTGTGCCTTCCAGCGAACCGATCCATTCGTCCTGTGCGCCGTAATCAGCCAAACAGTAGCTGCTAGCAGGCGTCACTTTGATGAAATCCCAGTCGTATTGGCGTTGAAAGCTGAGCAGCGACTCGACGAAATCAGGCGGGCGCTGATCGTCCACAGGGAAATGCCGCCACAGCGCTACTGGCACGCGGTCAGGCAGTTCGCCGCTGATGGCGCGTTCGAGCCGTGCGCGCTTGCTCATGCTCAGCTCAGCGTTGCCAGGTGCTGATCAACCATGCGCAGCAGCATTTGGAAGCGCGCGGTATCATCGCCGGCTTGCCTGGCCCGTTCTGCCTCGATGTATTGGCGCACTTTTTGGAATTGCTCACGCGCTTGATCGGAGTAGCGCGCCGCCTTATAGGCGAGCGCCAAGCCGTAGTTGGCATCAATATGATCGGGCCATTCATCCACTAGCGCCTTGAACTCAGCGATGGCCGCTTCATCCTGCCCTTGAATGTGCAAGCTCCAGGCTTTGCCAACGCGCTGATCGAACTCAGTGAACTCTTGAGTGCGCACACCTTTCGCTTTGCTCTTGCTCATGGCTGAGACGCCCTTTCGTGATGCAGTGAGTTGCTCTCAAAAAGTGCGCCAAGTATAACGCAAACGTCCAGGCAAGGCTATATGGATTGATGTGACGGATCGGCGATGCCGTGCGGCTGACAAGTGGCCTGAAAGCTGTTATAATCGCGCCGATTTTTGAGAGGATAGCGATGCAACTTTCCGACTACGTACGTATTCTAGCTCGACGTGGCTGGCTGATCATCTTGGCAGTGGCACTCACGGCTGGCAGCGCCTTCCTGTTCAGCCGCCTGCAAACTCCGATCTACCGCGCCACCCAAAAGATTCTGATTCAGCCTGCCCGCAATGACTTCGGCTTGGCGCAGACTTTGAAACAGCTGATGAGCAGCTGGGCGACGCGGCTCGATGCTGATGAGCGCGCCAATGACGTGATCCGTGCGCTCAACTTGGATATGACGCCTGCCCAACTGCGCAGCATGGTCACTATCTCTACTAATCTGGACACGCTGCTGATCAATATCGACGTGGATATGCCCGATATCGAGACAGCGGGCAAAGTGGCGCGCACCTATGGCGAGCAATTCGTGCAGTGGCGCAACGAATCGAACGCGCCGATCCGCCTTGAAGATCGGATCAACGCTGAGCTGATCGATCAGCCATCTATCAGCCTGTTTCGCCCGAACACAGCGTTTAATGTAGCCGCTGGCGCCTTGCTCGGCCTGCTGATCGGCGGTGCTGCTGTGTTCGTGCTGGAATATCTGAGCGCCAACATCTTGCGGCGCCGCGAAGATATCGAGCGTGCCTTGAATTTGCCTGTACTCGGCGCCTTGCCGACCGCCGAATGAGCTGTGGAGCTGAGCATGACTGACCTGATCACTTTGAAAGATCCACGCGCTGCAGCGGCTGAGGCATTCCGCGTTTTGCGCACCAACATTCAGTTCAGCGCGCTCGATCAGCCGATCCACACCTTGCTGATCACCTCTGCAGCTGCTGATGACGGTAAGAGCGTCACAGCGGCGAATCTCGCCGTCACTATGGCACAAGGCGGCAGCCGCGTCATCCTTGTGGATGCCGATCTGCGCCGCCCAACACAACACACGCTCTGGAAGCGGCCCAATGACCAAGGCCTGACGACCGCTGTCCTCGCCAACGCCGAGCGTGAGTCCTTGCCGTTGCAAGAGACTGCTGTGGACGGGCTGCGCCTGCTGACGAGCGGCGCGCCCGCGCCGAATCCTGCCGATTTGCTTGGCAGCAAGCGCTTGGAAAACCTGATCGCAGCGCTGAAGGCACAAGCTGACTACGTGATCTTCGACGCGCCGCCTGTCCTGGCTGCTGCGGATGCGCCGCTTTTGGCGACCAAACTGGACGCCGTGTTGCTGGTCTTGCAGGCAGGCAGCACGCGCCGCGATCACGCGCAGCGCGCTAAGGAAGCCTTGCAGCGCGTCAATGCGCGCATCATCGGTGCGGCGCTCACGAATGCGCCGCGCGATTCCTCACTTAGCACTTACGGGAAGGTATAGCTTATGAAAGGTCTGATTTTAAGCGGCGGCAAAGGCACGCGCTTGTATCCGCTCACCTATACGCGCGCCAAGCAGATGATGCCGCTGGCCAACAAGCCTGTTCTGTTCCGTGTGATCGAGACTATCCGCGATGCAGGCATCACAGAGATCGGCATCATCGTCGGCGATACGGCGCCAGAGATTCGCGAGGCTGTTGGCGATGGCTCGCGTTTTGGCGTGCGCGTCACTTACATCCCTCAGGATGCGCCGCGCGGCTTGGCGCACGCCGTTCACATCGGGCGCGATTTCATCGGCGATGAGCGCTTCGTCGTATTCCTGGGCGATAATGTGATTCAAGGTGGCATCAGCCCGCTGATAGCTGATTTCGCCAATCATCCTGAGTGGAACAGCCAGATCGTGCTGACGGCTGTGGAACAGCCTGAGCATTATGGCATCGCCAAGCTGGGCGCTGACGGGCGCGTCGAGCAGTTGATCGAGAAGCCAGGGCGCAATCCGAAGTACAAAGTTGCGCCGAGCAACCTTGCGCTTGTGGGCATTTACATGTTCGATGCTCACATTTTTGAAGCCGTGCAGCATATTCAGCCGTCTTTTCGCGGCGAGCTGGAGATCACCGACGCGATCCAATGGCTGATCGACAACGGCTACAATGTTTTTCCGCATGTCCATCAGGGCTGGTGGATCGACACAGGCAAGCCGATTGATATGTTGCGCGCCAACAGCCTGGTGCTAGAAGAATTGAAGCCGCACATTGATGGCAGCATAGATAGCAGCTCGCAGGTCGATCAGCGCGTCACGGTCGAGCGCGGCGCGCAGATCATCAACAGCGTAGTGCGCGGACCGGCCATCATTGGCGAGGAAGTGCGCATCGTGAACAGTTACATCGGTCCGTTCACTAGCATTTACCATCATACCGTCATAGAGAACTGCGAGATCGAATACAGCATCGTGCTGGAGCACAGCCTGATCCAAGATATCGAGACGCGCATTCAAGATAGCCTGATCGGGCGCAACGTGGTGCTGTGCCGCAATGGCGGGCGTCCGCGTGTGCTATCGCTCACGCTCGGCGATCACAGCAAGGTCAGCTTGCTCTAGGCGCAGGGCGATCGCTGAGGCACACGGGCAGCCGATCGGCTGCCCATTTTTATGAGCGGCGCCGAAATTCTTTTCAGAATCTATGCCTTTATTTACGCAATTCTATTACAAGTACGCTATTGTTCTAGGCGTATGAACTTATGGCGCGCTCTCCAGATTGCGCGCCTGCACGCCACTCAAGTATGGAGAGATCGCCATCCATGAGCGAAACAACCGATCAAAACGCAGCGCAAACGCAGCCAGCAGCTGAAGCCCAAGCGCCTGCTGAGAGCGCTGAAGCCTTGCAAGCGCAGCTTGAAGAGGCGCTACGCAAGGCCGATGAATATCTCAGCGGCTGGAAGCGCGCTTTGGCTGAGTTCGATAACTATCGCAAACGCGCCGAGCGCGAGCGCGAGGAAATCTCGCAAAATGCCACAGTCGAGACGCTACGACGCTTGCTGCCCGTGATAGATGACTTCGAGCGCGCCTTAGGCGCGATGAGCGCTGAGCAAGCCGAGGATGAAGTCCTCAAAGGCTTCGTCCTGATCCATCGCAAGCTGCTCAGCTTGCTGGAGAGCGCTAACTTGATGCAAATCGATCCGACAGGGCAACCTTTCGATCCGACGCGCCATGAGGCGATTGGGCAAGAGCCGAGCGATCAAGTGGCGAGCGGTCACGTTTGCGCCGTCTTGCAAAAGGGCTACGTCTACGGTGATCGCGTCATTCGTCCGGCGCTGGTGCGCGTGGCAGAGTAAAGGCGAGCGCGGCGAACCCTGAGAGGCGCTCACGAGCTTAGTAACAAAGCACATATCACACAGGTGAGGAGACCACCACAATGGCTAAGGTAATCGGTATTGATCTTGGAACGACCAACTCGGTGATGGCGGTGATGGAAGGCGGTCAGCCGACCGTGATTCCGACCAGCGAAGGCAGCCGCTTGTTGCCTTCGGTCGTCGCCGTCAACCCTAAGACGGGCGAGCGTCTAGTCGGGCAAGCGGCGCGCCGCCAGGCCGTCATCAACCCTGAGAACACGATTTTCTCGATCAAGCGCTTCATGGGCCGTAAATTCAACGATCCTGAAGTGCAGCGCGCTATGAAGATCGTGCCCTACAAGGTGACTGAGGCGCCAAACGGCGATGTGCGCGTGATTATGGGCGGCAAAGAATATAGCCCGCCAGAGATCAGCGCCATGATTCTGAGCAAGCTGAAGGCGGACGCTGAGGCCTTCCTGGGCACGGACGTGACTCAGGCGGTCATCACCGTGCCTGCCTACTTCAACGATAGCCAGCGTAACGCCACCAAAGATGCGGGCCGCATCGCAGGCTTAGAAGTCTTGCGCATCATCAATGAGCCGACGGCTTCTGCGCTTGCCTACGGCCTGGATAAGAAGGGCGATGAGACCATTGCCGTCTATGACTTGGGCGGCGGCACCTTCGATATTTCGATCCTGGACGTGGGCGACGGCGTCTTCGAAGTCAAGGCGACCAACGGCGACACCTATCTTGGCGGCGATGACTTCGATAATCGCATCATCAACTGGATCGCCGATGAGTTCAAGCGCGAGCACGGCATTGACCTGCGCAACGATCGGCAAGCGCTGCAGCGCCTGAAGGAAGCGGCTGAGGCGGCTAAGAAAGAGCTTTCGCAGACCATGCAGGCGGAGATCAATCTGCCCTTCATCACAGCGGATGCCAGCGGCCCGAAGCACTTGGTCATGCAGCTCTCGCGCGCTAAGCTGGAGCAGCTGACAGCTGACCTGATCGAGCGTTCAATGGAACCTGTGCGCCGTGCGCTTGAAGATGCTGGCATCAAGCCGAGCGACGTGGACGAAGTGGTGCTGGTCGGCGGCATGACGCGTATGCCTGCCGTGCAGGAAGCTGTCAAGAAGCTCTTCGGCAAGGAGCCGAACAAGAGCGTCAATCCCGATGAGGTGGTGGCAATTGGCGCCGCGATTCAAGCTGGCGTCCTGAGCGGTGAAGTCAAAGATGTGCTGCTGCTCGACGTGACGCCGCTCACGCTCAGCATTGAGACGCTCGGTGGCGTGGCAACGCCCTTGATCGAGCGCAACACGACTATCCCTGTGCGCAAATCGCAGATTTTCTCGACCGCCTCAGATAACCAGACCCAGGTCGAGATTCACATTGTGCAGGGCGAGCGCCCGATGGCGAGCGATAACAAGTCGCTAGGCCGCTTCATCCTAGATGGCATTCCGCCGGCGCCGCGTGGCGTGCCGCAAATTGAGGTCACTTTTGACATCGACGCCAACGGCATTCTGAACGTCTCGGCGACCGATAAGGCGACTGGGCGCTCGCAGCATATCACCATCACGGCCTCTAGCGGCCTGACTGAGGCTGAGATCGAGCGCATGATCAAGGAAGCCGAGCGCAATCGCGCTGCTGATGAGCGCCGCAAGCAGGAGATCGAGCTGAACAACCTTGCAGATAGCACGGTCTACGCGGCGGAGAAGGCGCTGCGCGATTACGGCGCTAAGATCGATAGCGCGCTCAAAGCCAGCATCGAGAAGCAGATCGAGGCTGTCAAGAAAGCGCGCGAAGGGCGCGATCAAGGGCAGATTCGCAGCGCTGTAGAGGAGCTGCAGCGCAGCGTCCAGCAGATTGGCGCCAGCATGTACGGCCAGCCGAACGTCGGCGGCACAGGTAGCGCTGAGCCCGATGGCCGCGGCAAAAATAAGGAAGACGTGGTCGAAGGCGAAGTGGTGGACTGAGCCTGCCACGCTAGGCTGGCACATAG
>RFIM01000329.1 GCA_003695215.1 Chloroflexota bacterium | reverse complement strand
CGTATCGTTGATCTTGCCCGCGACCTGGTCAAACTCAGCAGCTTAGAGCCTGATCGCGATATTGAGATCATTGAGACGGGCATTCGAGCAGGCGAGAAACTCTATGAAGAGCTGTTCTGGGCCTATGAAGAGCGCACCATGATCGAAACGGGTACCATTTTTAGCATCGCCCTTGCAGAACAGAGCGGACAATCGTTCGTGTGCAACGCGACTGAGCAGATCGAAGCGCTCTTGGCGGATTTGCATACTACAGCTGAGTCAACGCTACGCGAGAGGCTGAAAGCTGTTGTGAGGATGTCGTATCCTACCTCAAATCAAGCAGCTCAAGGCACAGAGCAAGTCAAGCTCAATGTCTCGTTGCTCTCAGACGGCTCAAAGTTAGAATCACGTCACGTCGTTACGGGGATTTAGCTGTGCCAAATTCACCTAGCACTTTCCAGCGCCGCTCAACTTTCTTGCCATTCTCACCGCCTAGCATCTCAGAAGAAGAGATCGCGGCTGTGGTTGAGACTCTGCGCTCAGAGTGGATCACAACAGGGCCGAAAACGAAGGAGTTCGAGCAGCTTTTTGCCGACTATATCGGCGCATCAGCTGCACTGGCGCTTAACTCGTGTACAGGCGGCTTGCACATCGCTCTGGCTGCTTTGGGCATTGGCCCAGGCGATGAGGTGATCACCACGCCTATCACGTTCGCCTGTTCCGCTAACGTGATCGAACACGTCGGCGCGACGCCAATTCTAGCTGATGTTGAGCCCGAGACGCTCACGCTCGATCTGCAGCAGGTTGCTCAAAAAATCACGGCGCGCACTAAAGCCATCATGCCCGTTCATTTTGCGGGGCATCCTGCTGAGATGCGCCCACTCCTGGATTTAGCTGCACAGCATCGGCTGTTTGTGATCGAAGATGCTGCGCATGCCTTGCCCGCCAAGTATGAAGGGCAGATGATCGGCACGCTGAGCGATTTCACAGCCTTCAGTTTCTATGCTACTAAAAACCTGACTACAGCTGAAGGCGGCATGCTGACAGGCGCACCTGAGCGCATTGCCGAAGCGCGTTTGTGGAGCCTGCACGGCATGAACCGCGATGCCTGGAAGCGCTACAGCAGCGAAGGCTCCTGGTACTACGAAGTAGTGCTGCCCGGCTTCAAGTACAACATGACTGACATCCAAGCGGCACTTGGAATTGTGCAACTGAGGCGCCTTAGCGAATTCCAGGCACGGCGCCGTGCTATTGTAGCGCAGTATCAAGCTGCCTTTAGCGCGCTTGAAGCGCTTCAGGTGCCTGTGGAGCGCCCAAATGTTGAACATGCCTGGCACTTGTACACCTTGCGCTTGAACCTTGAGCAATTGCGCATCACACGAGCGCAGTTCATTGAGGAATTGAAAGCGCGCAATATCGCCACTAGCGTTCACTTCATTCCGATTCATCTGCATCCGTACTACCGTGATCGCTACGGTTGGCGCCCTGAGGATTTTCCAGTTGCCTATTGGGAATATCAGCGCTTGGTCTCTTTGCCGCTGCATCCGCGCCTGAGCGATGCAGATGTGGCAGATGTCATCAACGCGGTCTATGATGTGGTATCAGTTTTCCGACGTTGAAGCAGTATGCTCAAACGCACCTTTGATATCTTGGTCAGCACACTAGCGCTGATTGTGCTGGCGCCTGTCTTCGCAGTTGTGGCAATTGCTATAAAGATCAGCTCGCCTGGTCCAATCTTCTACCGTGCCACGCGAGTTGGGCGCTATGGCGTGCCGTTCAAGCTCTACAAATTCCGTTCAATGGTCGTTGACGCCGATAAAATTGGCGGCGGCATCACCACAGCGCAGGATTCGCGCATCACACCGATTGGTCGCTTCTTGCGGCGAACCAAGCTTGATGAGCTACCACAGCTGCTCAATGTGCTGCGCGGCGAGATGAGCCTTGTTGGGCCACGCCCTGAAGATCCGCGCTATGTAGCGCTTTATACTGAAGAGCAGCGCCGCGTGTTGAACGTGCGCCCAGGCATAACTAGCCCTGCTTCTGTGCGCTATCGCAATGAGCAGGCGCTTCTTTCAGGCGCAGATTGGGAGGCGGTCTATGTTCAGCAAATTTTGCCCAATAAGCTGGCAATTGAGCTACAGTATATTGAGCGCGCTACGCTGTTGAGCGATCTGAGCGTGCTATGGCAGACTTTTCAGGCGTTATTTCGATAGACCCATATGAGGACTTCATTTGAAGAGCTAGCGCGCATTCGTCAGGTCTATTCAAGACGCATTCAAGCGACGTCTAGCCATTACTCACTGTTCAACCAATCCTACTTGTACACTTGGCAGCAGCGCCAACGAGCCACTTTGCGCCTGCTGAACGACTTCGGTATTCAAACTTTATCTGATAAGCGTGTACTCGAAATTGGCTGTGGTTCAGGAAGCGTGCTGCTAGAGTATCTAAACTATGGGATTACACCAGGTCAGGCCTTCGGGTTGGATTTGATGCCTCAGCTCATCAGTGGCGCCAAGCAGCGCCTGCCGCATCTGTGCTTCGTCTGCGCTGATGGGCAACATTTACCATTTCCAGCACGCACATTCGACATCGTGCTTCAGTACACTGTGTTTTCTTCAATCCTGGATGCAAAGGTGAAAGAGAATGTAGCTCAGGAAATGTTACGAGTGCTTAGCCCGAAAGGGATCGTGCTATGGTACGATTTTTGGTGGAACCCTATTAATCCTGAAACTCGTGGCATTCACTTATCCGAAGTGAGCGCTTTATTCCCGAATTGCTCTTTAAAGTGGCGTAGAATCACACTTGCACCGCCTATTGCGCGCCGCTTGGTCAGATTTTCATGGCTTTTGTGTGAACTCTTGGAAAAGCTACGCCTGCTGAATACGCACTACCTGGTTGCTATACGTCCTAAGGCTCAGAGCGAACGACCCAGACTTTAATCGTGCCTGTGATGTTGGCAGTGACAATATGCGTTCCTTCAGGGCTGAAGGCAACCGCGCTGAT
>RFIM01000055.1 GCA_003695215.1 Chloroflexota bacterium | reverse complement strand
TCAATTTTACAGCGCTGCCTTAACTTGAATCAAATATACTCGCCCTTGGCGCCTGATACAAGTCCCTTTGTGCGCACTGCCTGCTTTGCCCTGCAGCTTGAGCTACAATGGATGCCAAAAGACGCTACGTGAGGTTGAGAGCATGCTTGACGTCCAAGATTTGGAGCAAATCACAGCCCAGACGCTTGGCGATGAGCCCTACCGCTTGCTCATCGATGGCACCTGGTGCCAAAGCGCCAACGGCGCGCAGTTCGCTGTCCACAATCCTGCCACTGGGCAAATCTTGACTTACGTGCCTGATGGCGGCGCCGCTGAGACGCGCGCTGCCATTGAAGCGGCTTATGCCGCCTTGCCCAAGTGGTCTAGTACGCCCGCGCCTGAGCGCGCCGCAATTCTGCGCCGCGTGGCAACGCTGCTCTTGGAGCGCCGCGAGCGCCTTGCCACGCTGATGACGCTCGAGCAGGGCAAGCCACTGCAAGAGGCGCGCAACGAGATCACCTTCGCCGCTAGCTTCTTCACCTGGTTCAGCGGCGAGGCTGAGCGGCTTTATGGGCAGATCGTGCCTGCTTCGGTCGCCAACAAGCGCTTGTTGGTGTGGCGGCAAGCAGTTGGCGTGGCAGCGCTGATCACGCCTTGGAATTTCCCAATGGGCATGTTGGCGCGCAAACTCTCGGCGGCTTTGGCAGCAGGCTGCACAGCTGTTTGCAAGCCCGCTGAGCAGACGCCGCTCTCTGCCATTGCGCTAGGGCGCATTCTGATCGAGGCAGGCGTGCCCAAAGGCGTGGTGAACATCATCACCTGCCACGACCCTGTGCCTTTCTCAGAGACAATCTTCGCTGACGATCGCGTGCGCAAAATCTCCTTCACGGGCTCGACAGAAGTCGGCAAGCTGCTGATCAGCAAGTCCGCAGCAGGCGTCAAGCGCCTCTCACTGGAGCTAGGTGGCAACGCGCCGTTCATCGTCTTCGAAGATGCCGATCTGAAGGCGGCTGTGCAAGGCGCCATTCTCTCCAAATTCCGCAACGCAGGGCAGACGTGCGTGTGCGCCAATCGAATCTTTGTGCAGCGCAGCGTTTATGAGCCGTTCGCTGAGCAGCTGAGCGCGGCTGTCCGTCAGTTGCGCGTCGGCAACGGCTTGGCGCCTGAAGTGCAGATCGGCCCGCTGATCGACCGAGCGGCGCGCCAAAAAGTGGAGCGGCACGTGCAAGATGCCGTGGCCCAGGGCGCTGAAGTGCGCGTTGGTGGCAGTGCGCTGGGCGAGAATAGCTTGTTCTGGCTGCCAACAGTGATCACAGGTGCACACGCAGGCATGTTAGTGGCGCGCGAAGAGACCTTCGGGCCAGTGGCGCCGCTGATCGCCTTTGAGAGCGAAGAGGAGGTCATCCAGCGCGCTAACGACACGCAATACGGCTTGGCGGCGTATTTCTACACTCGCGATGTCAGCCGAGTCTTCCGCGTGGCAGAGCGCCTGGAATACGGCATCATCGGCGTCAACGATCCGCTGCCTTCGACAGCGCAGGCGCCTTTTGGCGGCATCAAGCAGAGCGGTTTTGGGCGCGAAGGCGGTGCCACAGGCATCGATGAGTATTTAGACGTGAAGTACATCGCTCTGGGCATCTAGCAGCGCTACTCAATCTCGCCTTCGCCTTCGATGTATTCAAGCGGTGCAGGTTGCGGCGCGCGGCGCCGTGAGCGCGGCGGGGCGTCCGCAGCTTGCACGGTCGCGCAGTATGGGCAGAGCGTCCAGGCCAGCTCGAGCAGCTGCCCGCATTGGATGCACGGCTTGCGCAGGCGCGTATGGCAATACGGGCAAACCTGCCATGCCAGCTGAGTCGGCCTGCCGCAGCCAGGGCACATCGGCTTCTCTTCGATGCCTTGCAGCAGCGCTTCTTCTTCCAGCGAGCGCTCGTAGGCCTCAGCCAAGGTCTCACGTGGACGCAGCATCAAGTAGACCAGCAGGCCGAAGACGTTCAAGAGCGCTACGAGCGCTGTGGCAGTGAAGTGCGCCAAAGTATCGCGTGAGCGCGCGCGGATATCGCGCCATGTCCAGATCGCCATGCCCGCCCAAAGCGCCGTCACAGCTGCGCCCAGCGCTGTGGCCAAAAAGAGCAGAAAGCCGCTGACTGTCTCTTCGAGCATATTCGCCTCACTGTGGGCGCAAAAAGCCGAGATCGCGCTCTTGCACCAAATTCACCCAAGCCACATCGCTATCTTCAGGCATCTCAGCGCTGACCTTCAGCACCGTCACGCCGCCTTTTTGGGCGATCTCAGCGGCAAAGCGCCAATCGCTGAACAAGGGCCGCTCAGGCTGCTCTGGGCTGATGTAACCGCTCAGCCGTTCTACCAAGATATTGCCCGCTTGGGCCGCTGTGTTCGGATCGGCGTAGATGAGCACAAAGGTCAGCGTGCGCACATTGCCGCTGCGATAGTAGCCGATAGCGCCCGCTTGGTAAGCAGGCAAGCCGTTCGGTGCGCTCGGCGTTGTGCCGACCAGCTCTCTTGCAGCGAAGGCGCCATCAAATAAGACGGCGCAAATGAGCGCGCCGCGCTCTTCTAGGCTGCTTGCCAATGCTGCATAAATCGGATCGTCGGCAAGGCGCGGCGTAGGCGCTAGCGACGCTGCTAGGGATGCTGTAGAAGCTGCGGCCAGGATGCGATCGGCTGAGAGCGCAATCCGATTCAGCTTATCGGCAGCAAGGCTGCCAACAATGCCTGCAGGCGCGCTGTTGTCGTTGCCGAGCGCCAAAATCGGCGTGCCATCAATTTGCTGCACCTGATAGCCGAGATTCTGAAGCGCGTTGTTGATAGCGCCGACGTCGAAATTGCCTTCAAGGATCGCCACTTGATTCGGCGCTTGCCCAACAACAAGCTCTTGGCTGATGGCAAAGCTGTTGATGCCGAAAGTCGCTAGCCACTCAGGCGCGCGCGCCAAGCCGCTATAGTCAGAGAAATAGACCAGGCGCCCGATCTCGGAGAGGTAAGTTGCGCGTTGTGCCAGCGGCAAGCGGTCGAGCGCTTCACGGCTATCCACTTGGATGCCTAAGGCGCGTTCCAAGGCGCTAAGCGCGCTGAACCAGATGATGCTGCGCGACTCGGCCTTATTGGGCACTTGGCGCAACAGGCTGCTCAGCGCGCCGCTCTGCGCTTGGGCGGGCGCCGCCAGGAGCGCGCACCACAGGCCGATCAACACCAGCAAAAGACCACGTTTCCCGCTCATGGCATAATCCTGCTCTCTATGGGCCAGCAGCACTTTGCCGCCGACTGTAACGCGCCTGCACTCTACCTTCGGTATCCAAAATAACCGCCACCTCGTTCGGATCGCCCCAGATTGCCCTTGGCAAGCCCCAGAACAGCGCCAAAGGCGTCGAGACGCCGCCGCGCGTGTAGACTACCACGCGCCGCCCTTCGAACATCTGATAATCTGGGAAGGTATAGGTATTGCCCTTGCTATCGCTGAGCGTCCAGCCGCCGATCTCGATGACGCTGCCACTGATGTTGCGAATCTCAATACCTTCTTGAGTGATATCGCCTGGGCTTATGATCTGAGTGATCTCGATCTTGAGCTGATCCGCGGCGAGCGTCGGAATCAGGGTCGCTGTGGGCGGCGGCGAAGGCGTCAGTGAAGGCGTTGCGCTTGGCGTTGGCGTCTCTGTGGCAAGGCCACAGCCTTGAATTGGGATGACCAGGACTTGCCCAATTTGCAAGCGCGTCAAGTCTTCCTCGCGCAAGTTATTGACGCGCATCAGGTCCGCTAGCGGCACGCCATAGCGCTCTGCCAAAGCCCCGGCTGTATCGCCCGCGACCAGTGCGTAAGTCGGGCAGGCGTTCGGATCAGTGCCTGTGGCAGGCTGTAGCTCGGGCGGCAAAAGGGCGGGATCGAGCGTTGGCGCGCCCTCGCCGCGCAGGACAGCCTGCGGCGTCCCTTCGGCCGGCATCGGCTGAAGCGCAATGCCGCTGCTCGGCGTGGCCGTGACCACGACGTAAACCACAGGCGGTGTGTAATTCGGATCGGGCGTGGCCGTGATGACCACAGGCAGCAGGTTGCGCACAGGCGTCGGCGTGATGCTCAGACGCGCCTCATTGATCAGCAAGACGCCCACCATCACAGTGAAAGTGACGAGGACGTTCAGGATGAGGTAGCCTAGCAAAGCGCGGCGACTCACAGCTGATCTCCAAGAAGGATGCTTTCGCTGCGCAATTGTAGCGCCGTACAAGGCACAAGGCAACCTACGCGTGCTCTACAATCGGTTATAATCTAGCCAACGGGCAATCCTGAGATAGAAAGACTCTCGAAAACGCACATGACTTGGCAACCGAACAAGCTCGAAGCAGAGCGCCTTGAGAAGCTGCAGCGCTTGCGCGAACGCGGCATCGATCCTTTCCCTGGCAGCGTGCAGCGCACACACACTATCGCACAGGCGATCTCAGCCTTTCTAGAGCAAGAAGGGCGCGGCGAAGCCGCTGAACCGATTGATGTTTCGATCTGTGGCCGATTGCGCGCCATTCGCAGCAGCGGCAAGCTCTCTTTTGCGCACGTGGAAGATGGCACGGGCAAGGTGCAACTCTTCATCCGCCAAGATAATGTCGGTGAAGAGACCTACACGCTTTTCAAGCGCGAGCTCGATCTATTCGATTTCGTGCAGGCAGATGGCGTGATGATGCGCACGCGCACAGGCGAGATCAGCGTGGATGTGCGCAGGCTGCGCGTGCTTGCCAAGGCGCTCAGCCCATTGCCTGTGGTCAAGGAACAAGAAGTCGATGGCAAGATCATCGCGCATGGCGGCTTCACGGACGTTGAGGAGCGTTACCGTCAGCGTTATGCCGATCTGGCCGTGAATCCTGAAGTGCGCGAGGTCTTCCGCAAGCGCGCACAGACTATCAGCGCAGTGCGGCGCTTTTTGGATAGCGAAGGCTTCCTCGAGGTCGAGACGCCGATTTTGCAAGCCGTCTATGGCGGCGCGGCCGCGCGGCCGTTCATCACGCACCACAATCAGCTCAAACAAGACCTGTACCTGCGCATCAGCTTCGAGCTGTACTTGAAGCGTTTGCTCGTCGGCATGTATGATGCCGTCTATGAGATCGGGCGCGATTTCCGCAATGAAGGCGTCAGCTTTAAGCACAATCCCGAATTCACTATGCTGGAGTTCTACAAGGCGTACATCGATTACAACGGCGGGATGTCGCTGACCGAGCGCCTGATCGCTTACGTGGCCGAGCAAGTCCATGGCAGCACGCAAGTGACCTACAACGGCAATCTGATCGAGCTGGCGCCGCCTTGGCGCCGCGTCACGCTGCGCCAAGCCATTCGGGAAGCCTGCGGCATCGACTATATGGACTATCCAACAGCCGAAGCGCTCTATGCGGCCATCTGCGCCAGAAACATCCCAACGCGCCCGAATTTGCCCTGGGGAAAATACGTCGAGCAGCTGATGGGCGATTTTGTGGAGCCGAACTTGATCCAACCGACCTTCATTTTGGATTATCCGCGCGATATCTCGCCTTTTGCCAAAGGCGTGCCAGGCGATCCGTTCCATGTGCAGCGCTTTGAGTTCTACATCGGCGGCATGGAGCTGGGCAACGCTTTTACCGAGTTAAACGATCCACTCGATCAGGAGCAGCGCTTCTTGGAAATGGCGCGGCTCTTCCGCGAAGGCGATGACGATGAAGCACCGCTGGATGAAGACTATCTGCGCGCCATGCGTTATGGCATGCCGCCTAACAGCGGAGTCGGCGTCGGCATCGATCGGCTGGTCATGCTGATGACCGATCGACATACGATCCGCGAGGTGCTGCTTTATCCGCACTTGCGCGAACGCGATAAGGAGTAGCTGATGAGCGAACAAGCCCGCGTCCGAAAGCCGACAGCCACGCCGATCCAGTTGACAGGCGAGAATTCGCCGCGCACGCGCTTAGCGCGGCGCTTCATGCGGCTGCTGGGCGCGCTTTTGCTGTGGCGCACTACTGTCAAGCTCACCTGTCATGGCCTTGAGCATGTGCCGCGCCAAGGCCCGACCATCTTGCTCTTCAATCATCTCTCACAAGTTGATCCGCCTTTAGTCGGCGGCATGATCACCTTCCGCGATCTGACGCCTATCGGCAAGGAAGAGCTGCTGCACAATCCGCTGACGGCTTGGATGGTCGCTTTTTGGCAGGCGATTCCAATTAAGCGTGGCGAGCTGGATTTACAAGCCTTGCGCCGCGCGCTCTATGTGCTGGAGCATACCAACGATATCTTGCTGATCGCGCCTGAAGGGCATCGCTACAAAGCGCTCAGCCAGCCGAAGGAAGGCTTCATCCTGCTGGCTGCCAAGACGGGCGCGCAGATGGTTGCAGCTGGCATTAGCGGCACGCAGCACTTCCGCCAAAATCTGAAGCGCCTGCGCCGCACGCACGTCACCATCAACTACAGCCGACCGATTCGCTTGAAGGGCAAGCTGACGCGCCAGGAGTACCGCGCCGCTGCTGATGAAGTCATGTACTACTTGGCGGCGCATATCGCTGAGCCTGCCCTGCGCGGCATGTACAGCGATCTAAGCAGGGCAACTATGGATTACATCGAGGTCATCGAGTGAGCTCACCTGCTCAGACGCCTTACACAGCCTTCCGCGCCATGCTGGAGCGCGTGCTCGGCCAGCCCTTTGCAGCCGCAGGCTTCAGCTTGCAGGAGAACGCCATACATCACATGCGCGGCTTGTTCCGCTACCAGAAAGCGCTCGCGGATGGCACACTGATCGGCATCGCCTTCCAGCTCTTGCCCTACGCCGATGGATCAGGTCGCTTTCAGGTGCTAGTGCGGCGCAGCACGCCTGAGCAGACTCTGTTTGAAGTTAGCTTGCCGCGCTTGCTCTGGGAAACCTTTGACGTGGCGCAGCTGGGCAGCCCTGAGCATTGGTGGCAATTCCGCACAGCCCACGAGCTAGCCTTTGCGCTGGTCGAGGCGGGCAAGCTGATCTTCGCTTTCGGCGTGCCATACTTAGAAGGCACCTTGGCGCCTTAGCGCTCAATCGCGCTGAGGTTGAGCATGCTGCGCACTTTTGAGACCAAGTCGTGATGCAGGATCGGCTTGGGCAGGTAGCTAGTGGCGCCCGCTTCCATGCCACGGATGACGCTGTCTGAATCGCTGCGCGTGGAGAGGATCAGGATCGGCGTCTCGGCGTGGCGCGGCATGCTACGGATGACCTTGCACAACTCAATGCCATCCATGCCGGGCATCATGATGTCCAGGATGATCAAGTCAGGCGTCTCGCTCTCAAGCATGCTCAGCGCTTGCTTAGCGTTCTGCGCTTTCAGCACCTCAAAGCCGCCGCGGTCCAGCATGATGCCGATAAGCGTTAGCGCACCGACCTCGTCGTCTACAACCAAAATACGCTTCATGATTGCAGCCTTTCCAAATTGCAGCTTATAGCGCCTTAAGATGTATATCAATAAGGCGCATTTTTAACATATAACATCGCCCTTCTCATCCTACAACGCCTCCAAAATTTTTCTCTAACTTTTGCGTAACAAAATAGAGCGCGTTGAGCGGCAGAAGGCAGATGCTGCTCTCTCAGATTATAGCGCATTCTGTTATAGGACAACACGAACTAGGTTAAGTTTGTGCAGGTCTCCGATGCTGAGCAGCTTGGCTATACCACGGACTTTGAACTAAAATGGGCTGAAGTGGCGAGAGAGTTGCTTTGAGGAGTGTGCGATGCGAACACGGGCAGTTATCCTGGCAGGCGGCGAAGGCACGCGCTTGAGCGTCCTGACAGCTAAGCGCGCCAAGCCCGCTGTGCCCTTCGCAGGGAAATACCGCATTATTGATTTTGCGCTCAGCAACTGCGTTAACTCAAATATTTTTGACGTGCTGATCCTCACCCAGTATCGCCCGCACAGCTTGATGGATCACATCGGGCGCGGGCAACCCTGGGACTTAGACCGCAGCTTCACAGGCGGCGTTCATATCCTGCAGCCGTACAAAGGGCGCAAGGACACCGATTGGTACGTTGGCACGGCTGATGCAGTCTACCAGAACCTGAACTTCGTCAAGCGCCGCCAGCCTGAGCATATTTTGATCCTCTCAGGCGATCACATTTACCAGATGGATTATTACACCCTGCTCACTTTCCACACCAATAAGAGCGCCGATGCGACCATTTGCACCATTCGGGTACCAATGGATGAGGCGAGCCGCTATGGCATCCTAGAGACCGACCCGCAATATCGCGTCAAGGATTTCGTGGAGAAGCCTGCCAATCCGCCTAGCAATCTGGCTAGCATGGGCGTGTACGTCTTCCGAACCGAGCTACTGGAGCGTCTGCTGATCGAAGATGCGGCGCGCGCCTCTTCAAGCCACGATTTCGGCAAAGATATCATCCCGCGCATGGTTGCCGAAGGCCTGAAGGTCTACGCCTATCCCTACGATGGCTACTGGGTCGATGTCGGGACGATCGACGCCTATTGGGAAGCGCACATGGACTTGCTGAGCCGTCCGCCATCGCTGAATTTGAACGACCGCTCATGGGTGATCCACACGCGCAGCGAAGAGCGCCCGCCTGTGATGATCGAAAGCGGCTCGAGCGTGCGCGATAGCCTGATCACTGACGGTTCGATCATCTGCGAAGGCGCAGTCGTGGAGCGCTCCGTGCTCTCGCCGGGCGTATACGTCGGCCCAAACGCGGTCATCCGCGAGTCGATCATCCTGACGGATACCTACATCGAAGCCGGCGCGGTTGTGGAGCGCGCCATCATTGATAAGCAGGTTGTGGTCGGCCATGACGCGCAGATCGGCAAGATCACAGAAGCAAGCGATCTGGGCATCACTGTAATTGGCAAAGGCGCGCACATCCCAGCCGGCTTCACTATTGGGCGCAATGTGGTGATTGGCACAGACCTTGGGCCGAACGATTTCGCCGAGTTCGCCGATAAGTGCGTCCCAAACGGCAGAAAAGTGATGGGCGACAACAAAAAGCGCGCCGAGTACTAGAGCAGCATGCCGATGTAGGCGAGAAATGTCGGCATCGGCATGCTCACTTCTCTGCAGGCAGCTTGCCCGACTCAAGCAGCGCCTTGATGTGCGCGTCTTCAGCTGCCAAGGACGTCACAGCTTCAGCGTAGTCGCGCGAGAAGCGCAGGCGCACGCGTGCAAGCTGTGTCATCAGCTGTGCGAAGCTAGCTGCGATTCTGCTGACGCCGTAGGCCATGATCAAGCCCAGCTTGGGATGATTGAGATACGTTGCAGCGCGGCGCATGCTGATCAGATCGAAGGGAAACTTGCCGAGCTCTTTCATGTCGGCCAAGATGTGCACAGGCGCCTGACCTGCCTCTAAAAGCTGGATGATATCCCGATCTATTGCCTCAATCTCTTCGATTGAGATATCGCCGCTGGTGTTCAGAAGGATCAGGCGATCTTTGATCAGCCAGTCAACACTATAGCCCATAGCGTGTACCCCTTGCACGGCTTGTGTGTAACATGAAAATAGCACATTCCACGACCGATGAATGGAAAAACTAGCCTGCCTGAGTTCTGAATTTTTTGTGAACAGATTGCACTGGTCTAAACCTTGTGAATCGCTTTTCGGCATGAACTTGCCTCAATAGCGCCTTGATCTTTTACCTGCGCATAGAGGCGCGCTTTGGTAGCGCGCCGCGCAAAACACGTTAGACTCTCAAGCTGAGGAGTTCTTCGATGAGCCTTGAGCACATAGCGACGTTGATTGACGGCAGAGCGGTTGCTGCGCAGATTCGGGCCGAAGTGGCCGTGCGCGCTGCAGCGCTAGCAGAGCGCGGCGTGCGTCCAGGTTTGGCGGCCGTGCTGGTCGGCGATAATCCCGCTTCGCAGGCTTACGTGCGCATGAAGCGCAAAGCCTGCGCCGAAGTCGGCATTGAGTCTTTTTATCACGAATTGCCCGCGCAAACCACGCAAGCTGAGCTGGAAGGCTTAGTCGAGGCGCTGAACGCACGCTCGGATGTTCACGGAATCCTAGTGCAGCTGCCATTGCCTGCGCACCTTGATGAGCAGCGCGTGCTGAGCTTGATCAGCACAGCCAAGGATGTAGATGGCTTTCATCCGCTCAACATCGGTCGCTTGGCGATGAAAGGGCGCGAGCCTGATTTCATCCCTGCCACGCCTGCAGGCATCATGCGCCTGCTAGAGGCGTACCAAGCGCCTTTCGCAGGCGCCAATGCTGTGGTCCTGGGCAGGAGCAATATCGTCGGGATGCCCTGCGCACTGTTGTTGACCAAGCGCGATTGCACGGTCACGCTTTGTCACAGCCGCACGCGCGATCTGCCTGAGGTGGTGCGCCACGCCGATATTCTCGTGGCTGCAGTCGGGCGCCCGCACATGGTCAAAGGCGACTGGATCAAGCCAGGCGCCTTCGTGATCGACGTCGGCACCAATCGCGTGCCTGATCCGAGCGCTAAAGACGGCTCGCGCCTGGTCGGCGATGTGGACTTTGAGGCGGCGCGGCGCGTGGCAGGTGCGATCACGCCGGTGCCAGGCGGCGTCGGCCCGATGACTATCGCTATGTTGCTGGAAAATACCGTCAAAGCCGCTGAGCGCAGCCTGAGATGAACGCTTGGACGCCTCTGCCGCGCCATTTCTATGCGCAGCACGCCACAGTCGTCGCGCGTGCGCTGCTTGGTGCGATTTTAGTGCGCTGCCTGCCTGATGGCGCTCTCATCCGCGCTCGGATTGTCGAGACTGAGGCTTATAGCGGCAAGGACGACCTCGCCTCACATGGGCGCGCCAAACGCACGCCGCGCAACTTACCTATGTACGGCGAGCCAGGTCACGCCTATGTCTATCTCGCCTATGGCATCCACTGGCTGCTGAACGTGGTCGCCGAGCCTGTGGACTCGCCTGCAGCCGTCCTGATTCGCGCTGTGGAGCCGCTAGAAGGCATTGAACATATCGCAGCGCGGCGCAATGGGCGCGCTCAGCGCGAGTGGACGAGCGGGCCATCGCGCTTGACGATTGCCTTGGCGATCAATGGTGCACATAACAAGCTCGACATGACGACCACAGCGCATGGCCTGTGGATTGCCGCAGGCGAGGCCGTGCCCGATTCGGCCGTGCGCACAGGCGCGCGCATCGGCTTGGGCAAGCGTGTGACCGAGCCGTGGCTTTCCATGCCGTGGCGCTGGTGGATCGCCGATAATCCGTATGTTTCGAGGGCTCAGCCATGACCGATCAGCCGAACATCACCTTCATCTCTGCTAACAGTGAAGGCGAGTACATCGCCTATCAGGGCATCGTGGACTTGCAAGCGCAGATTTTCCGCCTGTTGCCTGAGGCGACGCGTCGGGCGCAAGGTGGAGCGCTTGAGCAGTACCTTGAGGCGCTGCGCACAGCAGGGCGGCACATTCTGGCCGCCCAGGCGCGTGATGGCAGCGCTTTTTTCATCGCCAAGGCGCCTGAGCAGCCCGGCGATGTGCGCTTCTGGTACTACACAGTCATTCGCATGATGCGCCGCGCCATGAGCGCACGCAATCCCAAACAAGCAGCGCGTGCGCTGCAGGTCAGCTTGCGGCAGGGCTTCTTGGCGCGCTTCTTCGGGCGTTGGCTGCCCTAGAATTGGCGCGACCAGCCGCTATACCAACGCTCGACCACAACTTTGGTCTGCGTGTAGAACTCAACCGCATGCTTGCCCTGCCCGTGCAGATCGCCGAAGAAGCTCTCATTCCAGCCGCTGAACGGATAAAATGCCATTGGCGCTGCCACACCGACGTTGATGCCGATGTTGCCAGCGTTTGCCTGCACGCGGAATTGCCGCGCTGCTGCGCCGCTGCTGGTGAAAATGCACGCCATGTTGCCGTAACTGCGCGCATTCACCAAGCGGATCGCCTCGTCGAGGTCGCGCGCGTACATCAAGCTCAGCACAGGCCCAAAAATCTCAGTCTGCGCGATTTGGCTCTCAGGCGGCACGTCGCTCAGCACGGTTGGATAGACCCAATAGCCTGCTTCATAGCCGCGAACAGTCTTGCCGCGCCCATCGACCAAAATTTGTGCGCCTTCGGATGCGCCCTTGGCGATCAGCGTCTCAATGCGCGCCTTGCTCTCAGCCGAGATAACCGCGCCCATTTGCACGCCTTCATCCAAGCCATAGCCGACTACGCGCGTGAGCGCCGCCTCAGCAATGGACTCAGTGAAAGTGTGCCGCGCCGCACCGACTGTGATTGCCACTGAGCTCGCCAAACAACGCTGGCCGGCGCAGCCGAAGGCTGAGTCGGCGACGATGCGCGTGGTCATCTCCATGTCCGCATCGGGCATGATCACCACAGGATTTTTGGCGCCGCCTTGGCACTGCGCGCGTTTGCCATTGGCTGCAGCGCGGCTGTAGATGTACTTGGCCACAGGCGTCGAGCCGACGAAGCTGACGGCGCGCACTAACGGATGATCCAGCAGCGCGTCCACAGTCGCTTTACTGCCATTCACCAGTTGTAGCACGCCTTTGGGCAGATTCAACCGATCGATCAGGGCGAAAAGCTTGGCGCTGGTGATCGGCACGCGCTCGCTTGGCTTCAGGATGAAGGTGTTGCCTGTGGCAATAGCGTATGGCAGGAACCATAGCGGGATCATCGCAGGGAAATTGAAAGGCGTGATAGCAGCCACCACGCCGAGCGGCTGGCGGATCAAGTGCTCATCTATGCCGCGCGCGATATCTTCATTGTTATAGCCCTGCATCAAGATCGGGATGCCGCAAGCCGTCTCAACGTTTTCGATGCCGCGCCGCAATTCGCCAACGCTCTCGGCGTAAGTTTTGCCGCACTCATCGGTGATAGTGCGCGCTAGGTCATCGAGCGCTTCTTCCAAAAGGAATTTGAAGCGGAAGAGATACTGCACGCGCTCAGTGGCAGGCACGTGCCGCCATTCAAGGAAGGCGGCGTGCGCGCTCTCAACAGCTTGTGCCACGATCTCAGCGGGCGTGAGCGGCACTTCGGCCAGCACAGCAGCTGTGGCAGGGTTGCGCACACTCTGATGCGGCGCTTCAGCGCGCTGCCAAGCGCCATTGATGTAATTCAAGAGAATTTCGCTCATCTCGGCGTCTCCAAGCTGGGTATGAATTGCCACAAGCGTAGAATTTTCAGCGCGCTTGGTCAAGTGGCCTTCTTGCTTGCGAAGCAACAGAAGGAAACTGTTTATGTGTCGACAAACATCAGGTGGCTGATATGGCGTAAACGCGCCAGCCGCCGCTGCTATAGAGCGGCGCGCGAGTCTGGACGAGCGATCAGCTGTTGTTCTACCATGCGGAAGGCGTGCAGGTCATCACGGGCGGCTTGCCGCGCGCGCCTGAGCTGAATGGCTACATCGTGTTGGCGCCCGAAGAGCGCTTGCCGCCGCACTTCGCCGATCGCGCGCCACTCTATAGCGACGGCGGCTGGCGCGTTTACGCCATATCAGCCACCTGATGTTTGTCGACACATAAACAGTTTCCTTC
>RFIM01000328.1 GCA_003695215.1 Chloroflexota bacterium | reverse complement strand
TGCCAACAGCTCAGAGAGCGCGATTAGCATCAGCGCGCTGCGCGCCAAGCCGTGCGGATTTTCGATCAGTATGGTATCCAAGCGCAGAGTCTCGCTGAGGGTATCGAGCGCGCCACTGAGTGCGTTCAGGCTTGGTGGCGTTTCGCTTGGCACACCGAGCTTTGCCACATAGAGCTTGCCGCGCTTGAGCGCGAGCTGCTTGTTCACATGCTCAACGACAGCGTCAATCGGCACGCGGCCTTGGATGTAATCGTGAAGCGTTGGCGTTGCTGCACGCAGCGAGAAGAGCCGCTCTAGCGTCGGATCGTCGGCGCGAGCGCACAGCAGCGCCACGCGCTGACCGCGCTGCGCCATCAAGGCAGCGACGTTCGCGGCAAGGGTCGTCCGCCCTGTGCCTTCTGTGATCGAATGAAGACAAATAATCCGCGCCATGCGCTCGCTCTTTTCGCTGCCCAATCTCGCCTGAGCGCCGAGTGTAACGCGCCCTGTGCAAAATTCCTAGCTGCTCAACTTGTTGGTTCATTATATATAATCAGTAAACCTGTGAAGCCATGAGAAGAAGCCTGTGAGCCACTCAAGCGATTCGAGATTGACTGCACCAAAACAGCTGCGCGATCTGGCTGTGGAGCGCCTGCGCGCCATGATCGCGCAAGGCAAGCTGCGCGGCGGCGATTGGCTGCGCCAAGCGGCGCTCTCAGCCGAGCTCGGCATCAGCTACACGCCGATCCGCGAAGCCTTGAAACAGCTAGAGGCTGAAGGCCTGGTGGAGCATGTGCCCTATCGCGGCGTGCGTGTGGTCGAGTTCCGCCTTGATGACATCCTGGATATTTACGCGATCCGCTTGGCGCTAGAGCCGCAAGCGGCCGCGAGCGCCGCGCAGCGCATCGCTGAGCCTGATCTTGAGGCGCTGCGCCAGCTGCATGGGCGCATGTGCCAGTTGCATGGTGCAGAGGCGCTGGCTGAGGTGCGCGAGCTAAACGAGCGCTTTCATCTGAAGATCGTCGAGGCTTCAGGGCGCACCTATCTTATCCGCACTCTGCGCGCCATCTGGACGTGGTTTCCGAAGATGTTGTGGAGCCAGTTCCTGCCTGATGGCGATCCGCCGCAGCGCGAAGCTCAAGATAACGCCGATCACGCCCAGATTCTAGCTGCGCTTGAGGCGCGCGATCCTGAGGCGGCCGAATGCGCTACGCGCCAGCACCTCGAGCGGGCACGCCAGACCTTGCTCGACGCACTCGAAGCACAAGCAGGCGTCAATCCGCGCTAGCGGCGCGCACTGCAGCGATGAAGGCGCGCATCTTGCCGTGATCCTTGCGCCCGCGCTCGGCTTCCACGCCGCTGGAGACGTCCACAGCCCAGGGTCGGACGTGCTGCACTGTCTCGGCGACGTTCTCAGGCGTCAGGCCGCCTGCCAACATCAAGCGGCTGAGCGCCTGCGCAGCCTGCCGTGCCAAGCCCTGATCGACGCGTTGGCCTGTGCCGCCTGCCAAATGCGGATGATGCGCATCCAGGAGCAGCTGGGGCAACCATGGCGGCGCGCTAGGCGTCTCGCCCTTGAAGATCGCCATGACCGCGCCGATCTCATCGAAGCTCTGTGCCTGCACTGCAGGATAGCAAGCGCCATGTAGCACCTGCGCAATTTGGCGCAGTTTTTCGGCGCTAGCGCGATGAATTTGCGCCGCGTTCAGATGGCAAATCTGCAAGAGGCTCAGCAGCTCAGCAGGCTCAGGATCGACGAAGACGCCGATGCACTGCGGCAGGCGCGGCACGTCCAGGCTGCGCAGCGTCGCCGTCAAATTGGCGGCTTGATCGAGCGTCACAGCGCGCGGGCTCTGAGGATAGAAGATGAAGCCGAGCATGTCGGCGCCTGCCTCAGCAGCGGCGATCAGATCGGCGCGATTCGTGATGCCGCAAATTTTCACAAGCGTCATGGCACTCACCTTTCGCCTTAATTCTATACATGGGCCGCTCGGATCGGCTAAAATGGCAGAAACGCGTTGTTGAGAGTGCAGCCATGCCATCTTTCCGCCCGCTGCTTGACCTTGAGCCGCATCGCGAGCCGCTCTTGGCGCTTCTGCGCGCTGTGGTCGCCGCGCCGACGCTCAGCTCCGCCGATCTGTATCGGCTGTTGCGCCAACACCTCAAAATGACGCCTGAGGGACAGCGCTTCTTCGCCAAAGATGAGCTGATCGCCGCTTACCGCGCCTTCACTGCCTCAGGCGATCTGCCGCCGTTCGATCCTGCTGTGCTGGAGCGCCTGCGCCTGAAGCCTGTGCGCTCCAGCAGCGGCGTATCGGTCATCACAGTGCTGACCAAGCCGTTCCCTTGCCCTGGCGAGTGCATTTTCTGCCCGAACGACGTGCGCATGCCGAAGAGCTATCTGCGCGACGAGCCAGGCGCACAGCGCGCCGCGCTGAACGCCTTCGATCCCTACTTGCAGGCATATACGCGCCTGCGCGCTCTGCACAACATGGGCCACCCGACCGATAAGATCGAGCTGATCGTGCTAGGCGGCACCTGGTCATTTTATCCCGAGACTTACCAAATCTGGTTCATCAAGCGCCTGTTCGACGCGCTACACGACTTTGGGCGCGGCGTCGATCGCACAGCTGAGGTGCGCGCCTTGCTGGAAGCCGAGCCTTCAGCGCAATTCAAGCCTAGCGCCGCGCTGCCTGAGCAGGCTATTCACGGCGCGCAACTGAGTCGCACTTACAATCAGTTAGTCAGCGATCTTTACGCCGCTGAGCTACACCGCAGCCGCATCCAAGCGGCACAAGTGCGCGAGGGCCTGCTGCCGCGCACGCCGATCACTGAGTACGCCACCTGGCAGGAGCTTGAGGCAGCGCATCACGAGAATGCCGAGGCGCCTTGCCGCTGCGTCGGCTTGGTGATCGAGACGCGTCCCGATCAGCTCTCGGTTGAGGAAGTGTTGCGCCTACGGCGCTTGGGCTGCACCAAAGTCCAGATCGGTTTTCAGAGCCTTGACGATCGCATCTTGCGCCTGAACAAGCGCGGCCACACCGTGGCCGCGACTCGGCGCGCAGTGCGCCTGTTGCGGCAGGCAGGCTTCAAGATTCACGCGCACTGGATGCCCAATCTCTACGGCGCCACGCCTGAGTCGGATCGCGCCGATTATCGGCGGCTGTTCGACGATGCGGACTTTCGCCCTGATGAGCTGAAGATTTATCCCTGCTCGCTGATCGAATCGGCCGAGCTGATGCAGCACTATCAGCGTGGCGCTTGGCAACCTTACGATACTCAGACGCTCATCGCATTACTGGCCGATTGCTTGCGCGCCACACCTGAATACTGCCGCCTGACGCGCATCATCCGCGACATCCCCTCAACCGATATCGTGGTCGGCAACAAGCTGACCAACCTGCGCGAGCTGGTCGAGACTTATTTAGCCGAGCGCGGCGAGCGCAGCCGCGATATCCGCGCGCGGGAAGTGCGCCACAGCGCCATTGCGCCTGAGGCCTTGCACCTGGACGAACTGAGCTATCAGACCAGCATCGGGCAAGAATACTTCCTGCAATTCATCACAGCAGAGCGGCGAATCGCGGGCTTTTTGCGCCTGAGCTTGCCTGAGCGCAGCCTGCCGCCTTTGCACGCCGAGCTCGAAGGCGCGGCCATCATCCGCGAAGTGCACGTCTACGGCCAGGCGCTGGGCATTGGGCAGGAAGCCACAGGCAAGGCGCAGCACAGCGGGCTTGGCACGCGCCTGATCGAGCGCGCCGCTGAGATCAGCCGCGCCAAAGGCTACGCGCGCTTGGCGGTCATCTCGGCGGTTGGCACGCGCGCCTACTACCGTGGGCGCGCCTTCCGCGACGGGCAGCTCTACCAAGTGCGCCAGCTGTGAACGGGCCAAATTTTGGCGCGCCTAAGGTGCGGGCTGCCCATAGACAAATTTTCTGCAAACAGCGCTTCAGAGCCTAAGAAAAGTGTTAAAATACGTAGTGCAAGTCAACGCAGGCGGATACGCCCTACGTGGGTGGAGGTATCCCAACGCTTGACAACCATTGGTAGCGAGGAGTTACGCCATGCCGAAGGATTTGTTTGAGAAGGTACGTAGCTACACTATCGCCAAAGAGGCGATGAGCCGAGGCATCTATCCATACTTCCAGCCGCTGCAGAACTCAGAAGGCGTCACGGCGACTTTCGAAGGGCGCGAGGTGATCATGCTCGGCTCGAACAACTATCTGGGCTTGACGACGCATCCGCGCGTGCGCCAAGCCGCGATGGATGCCATCGCCAAGTATGGGACGAGCTGCACGGGCAGCCGCTTTCTGAACGGCACGCTAGAGCTGCATCACGAGCTGGAGCGCCGCCTGGCGCGCTTCATGGGCACTGAAGCCGCCCTGACCTTCACCACAGGCTATCAAGTCAACGTGGGCACCATCAGCGCTTTGGTCGGGCGCGGCGACTACGTGATCATCGACAAAGACGACCATGCCAGCATTGTGGACGGCTGCTTGATGAGCTTTGGTGAGATGAAGCGCTTCAACCACAACGACGTCAGCAGCCTTGAGAAAGTGCTGAGCCGCTTGCCTGAAGACGCCGGTAAACTGGTGGTGGTCGATGGCGTCTACAGCATGGGCGGCGATATCGCACCCTTGCCCGAGATTGTCGCTATCTGCAAAAAGTATGGCGCGCGCATCATGGTGGACGACGCGCACGGCATCGGCGTGACGGGCCCAATGGGCCGCGGCACGGCGGCGCATTTCGGCCTGCTGGATCAAGTGGATATCACTATGGGCACCTTCAGCAAGAGCTTCGCCTCAGTTGGCGGCTTCATCGCCGGCAACGCTGACGTCATCCATTACATCCAGCATCATGCGCGCTCGCTGATCTTCAGCGCCAGCTTGCCGCCCGCTAACGCTGCCACAGTCCTGGCTTGCTTGGATATCCTTGAGGAGAATCCGCAGATCGTCGATCAGCTGTGGGAAAACGCCAACTACATGCGGGCGCGCCTGACCGAGATGGGCTTCGACGTCGGGCAAAGCAACACGCCAATCATCCCGATCATCATCCGCGACGATTTGCGGACCGTGCTGGCCTGGCGCGCTTTGGTCGAAGGCGGCGTCTACACCAATCCCGTTCTGCCGCCTGGCGTGCCTGCCAACATGAGCCTGTTGCGCACCAGCTACACGGCCACACACACACGCCAACACTTGGATCGCGCCCTGGCCGTCTTCGCAGACGTAGCCGACCGCCTCGATCTGATCAAAGCCAGCCGCGCTGCCATGCAGCTGGACGTCAACCACAACTGACCTCTAACATACGTTCCGCGCCAAGCGCGGCGCGGAACCTCTCTCCCAAAGCCTTTAAGATGAACAGCACCTTATAAATCTCTGATCAGTCCTTAACCAATTCTTATAGCACCTTCAGCGTACACTCATTGTCTAACTTTAATATATGCTTTGTACAGAACGAGCGCCACAAGCGCTCGGCCTACGCTTAAGCCTATCCCTGATATTTGATGAGAGGTACGCAACTATGAAACGTCTAGTAGCTTTCGCATTGGTCGCTGCGATCGCCTTTGTGGGCGTGTTCAGCACGGCAAAGGCGCAGATGGACAAGAAGACTATCGCTGAGATCGTCGTTGAAGCTGCAGGCGCCGCTGAGCCTCAGTTCACTACCTTGCTGGCAGCCGTCCAGGCCGCTGATGAGGCCGTCTTGAAGA
>RFIM01000327.1 GCA_003695215.1 Chloroflexota bacterium | reverse complement strand
TGGCACGCCGATCAGCCGCGAAGGCGAGATCAAGACGCGAGACGGGCGCGTCTTAGGCAGGCATACAGGCCTGCCGAACTACACTATTGGGCAGCGCAAAGGGCTAGGCATTGCCAGCCCTGAGCCGCTCTATGTGATCGCGCTAGATACGGCCAACAACGCGCTGATCGTCGGTACCAAAAGCGAGCTGGGCAAGAGTCAACTAACTGCGGCGCATGTCAACTGGATCAGTGGCGCACCGCCGAGCGCGCCGATCCGCGCTGAGGTGAAAATCCGCTACAAGGCACAGCTTGTGCCTGCTTGGATCACGCCCTTGCCCAATGACCGCGCTCAAGTGAGTTTTGAGGTGCCGCTGCGCGATATCACGCCAGGGCAAGGCGCCGTCTTCTATCAGGGCGAAGTTTGCTTAGGCGGCGGCATCATCGAGAGGCCTAACTCAGCTTGATGAGCATGTACAGATTGCCACATTGCAGCAAATCGCCTTCGCGCAGGCAATAGGCGCGATGCGGCTGTAGCAGCTGACTGTTCAGGCGCGTGCCGTTCGTGCTGCCCAAATCGCGCACATATAGTTGACCTTCTATGGTGACGAACTCGGCGTGCCGCCGCGAGACGCCTTTATCGCGCCCGTTGAAGGGCGTCACGTCGATCTCAGGCATGAAGCCGTCGGCTTCATCAGGGCGACCGAGAATGGCGCGCCCTTTGACCGATAAGCGTAGCGGTATAGGCTGCTCTTCTTGAATCAACAGGGTGATGTGCCAGCTGGCGCCTTCTCGGCTGAATAGCGAAGCCGATGATTGCACTGTAGGCGTGCTTTCGGTGAGATGCGTTGTGTTACCTTTCAGTGCCTTATTGGACGACTCGAGCATAGGAGATGCCTTCGAAATCAACGAATGCTGCCGCGTTCTGCGCTCCGAACGCACCCTAGATCATACTCGAGTCCAACATAAGCGCAACTCTCTCTTTACGCTTTCTATCCATTTCCTAGCGCGCGTGCTATGTGCGCTGCTCTTGGTGAGCTGCGCAGTCTCGCCTCAGGAAGGCGTTGCGCCAAGCCGCTTTGAGCGCCGCGTGCCTTCGCAAAGCGCTATTGCGTTGATGGCGACTCAGCGCGGCGCCTGGATCGCTTGGGCAGGCGACTTGATCGCGCCTGACCTGTATGTGCAGCCTGTCAGCTCAGCGCAGCCGTGGCGTTTCCCGATCAGCGGCGTGCCGACTCAAATAAGCCTCTTGCCTTTGGCAGAGCGTCGGCTCGCTGTGCTTTGGCTAGAAGGCTCGCTTGGCACAGCGACGCACTTGCAGTGCGCCACGCTAGAGCCTGATGGCAGCTTGCGTCGTGCGCCATTCGATATCGGCGTTGCACAGCGCTATAGCGCCATAGCTGCGCCTGATGGCGGTATTCTGGCTTTTACCATCACCGATGGCGTGCTCTCAGCTGTGCGTTTGGATCGGCTAGGGCGACCGTTCAGCAGGCAGCGCTTGGCAGAAGCGGCGCATCTTGTTGCTGCTACGCTCGATCAGCGCGATCAGCTGCATGTGCTATGGCTGAGACCGAGCGACGGTCAGCTGTGGCAATTGCTATATATGAGCTTCGAGAGCGCCTTGCTCGATCAGAGCGCGCCGCGCCTGCCCGCGCCGACTCTCCTGGCCGTTTTGCGCCTAGCAGACGGCGCATATTTCGAGTCGTTGAGCATCAGCGCTGACTCGGAACGCCTCTATGTGCTGTGGAACGCGGTCAGCGTGAGCGCTGAAGGCGAATCAGCGCAGCTGGCGGGCTTATCATTTCCGTTGGATGCGCCTTTGCAAAGCCGTGCGCTCGATCTGAGCGCCTTGCCTGGCAATCTGCGCGCGGTGCGCCTGCTGAACGTCGACTCGGCACCGCGCGGCGCGCCAAGCCTTGTTGGCAGTCTATTGCCACGGCAGATGATCTATGGCGCCTTGACAGCGCAAGGCGTTTTCCGCCTGGGAAGGCTTCAAGCGGCATCGAACGACGAAGTGTTGATCGGGCAAGCGGCGGCGCTCAGCGAGAACAATGCCCTGCACTTGGCATGGCTCGCCCAAGATCCGCAAGGCAGGGCGATGCTGCGCTATGTCGTGCTGCCGCGCCCGCAGCCATCTGTGGCGCCGAGCTAGCCAATGCGTTCCCAGCGCCCGTAGCCCTCAGCGCTCTCGATCAAGGCGAAGGTTTGGCGCCCGAGCGTGGTGATGAAATGCTTGCCTGGGCCAGGCACCCATTTGCCTTCAGCATCCAGAAAGCCGCCTGGCTGATAGACATAGGACGTGGTCAGGGCGAACTCAGGTGTGGTTGCCCAGCCGAGCGCCTCGCGCAGGTCGGGCGTGGTGCGCCACAGCTTGCCGAAGCCGCGCCGCGGCTGGAAGAGGTTCTCACTTGGCGGGATCAAGTTCGGATCGAACTCTGGTTCGCCTTCAGTGTAAGTATCGGGATAGATGCGCCATTCGCCAGTGTTGGGATTGCCTGGCGTGGCGATCAGCACCCAGATGACCTTGCGCGTGCTGATCCAGAACATATAGCCGTTCTGAAAGTCCTGATGGGCGATGAAGAGCTGCGCACGCGTCTCAGTTGGGAAGGCGCTCAAGGTCGGCGTCAAGCTCGGCAGGGGCGCTTCTACGAGCGATTGCACTGGTGTTGGCGTGCTCACTACAGGCTGAGGCGTCTCGACGGCATTTTCAGCTGAAGGCGTCGGCGTGAGCGTGATGACGATGGTGTTCGGATCAGGTGTTGGCGAGATGATCACCACTAGCTGCATCGGCGGCAAGCCGCAGCCGACTAGCGTCAGCAAGATAGTTATCAAGAGCAGCAAACTGCTGCGATAGGCTTTTCTCATAGTCAACAGGTCTCCACTAACACTACAATGAAGGATTCTGCGCGCGGAGGATTGTACCACAAGCGAACCGCAGCTGTTGG
>RFIM01000054.1 GCA_003695215.1 Chloroflexota bacterium | reverse complement strand
GCTACCCTCATATCTTACATGAGTCCGCTTTTTTTGCGGTTCAACTTTGTGCTAAATTTGTCCGAATGTCCTGACAATTTGCGCCTAAATTGCGCTCGGTTAGCTTCAGGTTGCCGAAGGATGCACTTTATGCCACAATCACCGCAAATCTCAGCGAGAGGCTTGTAACTTGACCGATTTTCTGCTGATCCGCCACGCCACAAACGACTTCGTGAAGACAGGGCGCCTCGCTGGCTGGACGCCCGAAGTGCACCTGAACGCTGAAGGGCGTGCCCAAGCCGCTGCTCTAGGCGAACATTTAGCGCAGATGCGCTTGGATGCCGCCTACAGCAGCCCGCTAGAACGTTGTGTGGAGACAGCACAGGCTGTCCTCGTGCATCATCCGCACCTGCGCCTCGAAATCGCTGAGGCCTTCGGCGAGATACGCTACGGCGCTTGGCAAGGCGCTGAACTGAGCAAGCTCTCAACGCACAAGCTATGGCGCACGGTGCAGATCACGCCCAGCCGCGCGCGCTTCCCTGAAGGTGAAACGCTGCGCGCTGCCCAGATGCGCGCTGTAGACGCTATCGAGGCATTGGCTGAGCGGCATCCACGCCAACGCGTGGCAATTTTCTCGCACAGCGACCTGATCAAGATGATTCTCGCCCATTACCTCGGCATGCACCTTGATCTGTATCAGCGCATTGAGATCGCGCCTGCCTCGCTCAGCATCATCCGCTTGAGCTTTGAGCACCCAAGCGTGTTGCAGATCAACGAGACCAGCTACTTGCAGAAAATGAGCGCCAAGCGCCCTGACGAGCGCCCAATCGAGCGCCTTGAGCCTGTGGCCACGCTGACGCTCGACGCGATCGGCCCGCAGGGCCAACGAATCTTCTACCTTCAGGCGACGAGCCAAGCGCTCAGCGAGCCAATCACCTTCATCCTGGAGAAGACACATGCCTTGCTGTTAGCGAATCAGGCCGAAGCGCTGCTGGGCGAGCTCACAGCCGAACCTGCGCTGCCTGCCCTAGTCCCGCCCGAGAAAATTATGTTCCGTGTTGGGCAAATTGCGCTAGAATATGACTCAAATAACGCGCCCTTACGCCTAACGCTCACAGAGCTGCTTGGCGAAGGGCAAGGTGTGCCACGCCAAGTCCATCTGATCGCCACTGCTGAGCAGATCAGCGCGCTTGGCGCTCAGGCACGCCGAGTCGCCTCGCGTGGACACACAGCGCAACAGGGTGAAGGATAGTTTATATGGAACTTGAGCTCGATCCGATTGAATTCGTGACCATTGGCACTGTTGGGCCAAGAGGGCGGCGCGTTTTTTACCTGCAAGCGGGCTATCACAATCAGCTCATCTCACTAATCATTGAGAAAGAGCAGGCCCGCGCCATTGCTGAGAGTCTGCGCGAAATGCTCGATGAGCTCAAGAGCAGAAACTCGGGCTTGAGCGACGATACGCCTGATATGGCGCGCATGAATATGAATTTGCGCGATCCGATTGAAGCACGCTTCCGTGTGGCACGTATTGGCATAGGCTATAATCAAGAGCGCGATCGCGTCTTGCTGGTCGTACAAGAGCAGGTTGATGAGGGTAGATCAACTACGAGCAGCGTCTCGCCTTCGGTTGTACGCATATGGGGAACGCGGCTGCAAATGCGCGCGCTCAGCTTGCACGCTATGGATGTCGTCAAACAAGGGCGCCCTAATCCAAGTCACAATGGGCATATTCTGAATTACTGGATTTGATATGGCCATTATCGCCAACTTTAGCTGCCGCCATGCGGCGGGAGTGTGGCAAAAATGTCTGAGGCGGAAGTCAACCGTGTGTGCCGAGCGCAAGATGTGCCGCGTGTGCTACGCTGGCTTTCAGAAGGCAAGATGCGCGAAGCAAATCAGTTAGGGCTGCGCACGAGTTCCAATAGCACTTTTCTGGTCTCACTGGCGCCCAACACACCTGACGCGCCACAGGCGCTCTTGGCCGTCTACAAGCCACAACGTGGCGAACGTCCGCTCTGGGATTTTCCCGACGGCACGCTCTGCCGACGTGAGTACGCCGCTTTCCTGGTCTCGCAGGCGCTGGGCTGGCAAATTGTGCCGCCAACTGTCCTGCGCGATGGGCTGCGCGGCTTTGGCTCTGTGCAGCTGTATATCGTGCACAACCCTGAAGTTCATTACTTTACACTCGACGAGCGCTTCCACGACCAGCTCAGGAAGATGGTCGCCTTTGACTATGTGATCAACAACGCTGACCGCAAAGGCGGACATTGCATCGTCAGCGAAGACGGCCATCTGTGGGGCATCGATCATGGCATTGGCTTCCACACAGCGCCGAAGTTGCGCACAGTGATCTGGGATTTCGCAGGCGAGCCGATTCCAGAAGAGCTGCTGACGGATTTAGAGCGCCTCTACTGCGAAGTTGAATCGCCCGCTGAGCCGTTGCGCTACGCCCTGAGCGAGCTGCTCAGTGAGGCTGAGATCAACGCGTTGATGGCGCGCTTGCGCAAGCTGTTGCAGCGCCGTGAATATCCACGGCCTGGGCCCGGCTTGAATTATCCGTGGCCGCCCGTCTGAATCGCAATCACAGGTACTTCTCTACTGCCCAGCCGCCTTGGCGCACAATTGGAATTTCAGCAGGCGCCAGGTGCGGCGAGAAGGTTAGCTTATTAGCGCCCTGCGCCGCATCTAGCACATCGCCCATGCAGTCGGCCAGCGCCACAGGCACCTCGAGCGCACGCGCTACATCCAAAGGTGAGCGATCGTCCAAGGCGATGCCTTCAGGATGATCGAACATGATGCGCGGCAATATCACCAGATCGCCGAGCGCGCCTGCCGCCTTGAGCGGCAAAAGCTGGGCGATCACGTCTTCGGCTGTCAGCAAGCCCGCTACTGTGATTGTCTCGCCAAGCCGCGTATTGACGATCGGCTGCACACGCACTTCCAGCGCGCTCTCAGCAGCCAGCTCGGCCGCCGCAGCCTGCAAGATCGGCGCGAAGAGCGTGGCCGTAACCAGAGTCAGCTGCTTGGCGCGCAGTTGCTCGGCGCGCAGCTGTGGCACTTCTCGGCGGCGCACTTGCGCCCATTCATCCAGAAAGCTGCGCACCATGCCCAAACCGTTCTCATGCAGCGCCAAGCCATCATACTCAGCCAGTGGCGGCAACGGACGCCCTGTGATCAAGTACCACTCATCAGTCGGATAGACGAATCCGACGCCGAAGCGCGCTCGAAACTCGCGCTGCCACGCTTCGCAAGCATCCAGCACAGCATTGGCATGATCGAGTGAGTTCGTGATCAAGCCGTAGCGATGATATTTGGTCAAACCGACAGGCACAACGCTGACGCTGCGCACAGTTGGATAGAGCGAAGCCAGATCGCGGACGCTGCGCGCCATGTGTTCGCCGTCGTTCAGGTTCGGCGTGATGACAAGCTGTGTGTGCACTTCGAAGTTATGCTCGGCCAGCTCGCGCAACTGCGCCATAATATCTGGCGCCTGTGGATTGCGCAAGCAACGTCTGCGTAGCTCTAGATCAGTGGCGTGCACTGAGACGTACAACGGACTGAGATGCTGCTCAATGATGCGCTGCCAATCGCGCTCGCGCAGGTTAGTGAGCGTCACAAAGTGACCGAACAGGAAGGAATAGCGATAGTCGTCATCTTTGATGTAGAGCGTGCGGCGCATGCGCGGCGCCATCTGCAGCACAAAGCAGAATTCGCACAGGTTATTGCAGCGGCGAATGTCGATATCGAAAGTTGGATGCATGAACTCAATGCCGAGCGGCTGATCGTAGCGCCGCTCGCCTGAGAGCGTGAGCTCGCGCCCTTGGCGCCGAATGCGCAGCTCAAGCCATTCCTCAGCAGCGTAGTACTGCACATCAATCACGTCTTCACATAGATGCCCGTTGACTGCCAGCAGCTCGTCATTCGGCTGCACGCCAAGCTCAGCAGCAGCGCTATGCGGCAGCACAGCTTTCACTATGCCAACAGGCTGAGCTATGCGCTCTTGAGTCATCGCTTCTCACTTCAATCTCGCCAATGTGATGGATACACGCAGACTTTAGCTCAGGGCGCGCCGATTCAGCAAGACAAAAAAGTAGCGGTGCGGTCAGCTGACCGCACCGCATGTGGGATGAATCTCAGGCTTGGCTACGCTCTTTGGCGCTGCAAGTGTTGATGCCAAAGGGCACATAGGCTAAGCACCGACCCGTCAGCGCTGTGCCGATCAGCGCGACGCCAACAATAGCGCCCACGATCAAGCCAGTGCCCTGCGCTGCAACGCCAACACCGATTGCCGCCACACCCAAGATCAAGCGGATGATCCGATCGACTTTCCCGACATTCTGTTTCATGGCACAGCCTCCTCAAGCGGATTTTTCTCGGTTATTAGAACGTCCATGAGCGCCAAATCTTACTTGATCAGCTTTGCAAATGGCGCACAAAATTTGCCGTGATGATCTGCGGCCTGGTGATGGCCGAGCCGACCACAACTGCCAAGGCGCCGCAGGCTATGGCTTGGCGCGCCTGCTGCGGCGTGTTGATGCGCCCTTCAGCGATCACTGGCACGCGCAACTCAGCGACCATAGCCTGAATCAAGCCGAAATCAGGCGTGGCGCTATCGGCAGTTTCCTCGGTGTAGCCATTCAGCGTCGGCGCCACGAAATCGGCGCCATCAGCCTGTGCTGCCTGCGCTTCTTCTAGGGTAGCCACATCAGCAAGCGCCAGCCTGCCCTGCGCGTGAATCGCCGCGATAATATCAGCCACGCGCTCGTTATTCGGGCGCGGGCGG
>RFIM01000053.1 GCA_003695215.1 Chloroflexota bacterium | reverse complement strand
GTTAAGCCCGCCAGCGCCGATGGTACTGATCTGGAGACGGATTGGGAGAGTAGGTCATTGCCAAGCCCTTCTCGCTCATACCAACGCCGCTAACGCTTCAGCGGTTGAGCCCACGCTGACTCTTCGTATAACCTGCCCAATAAACTGACCCACAAATTCCGTGTAAATCATCCAATGCACATGGCACGGCTTTTCCTATAGACTTATCGGCGTATCCATTGCCATTGGAAAGGCTATGCCATGTCCGATTTGCGAGTTTTCCTCGAAATTCCCTACGATGAACTTGAAGAGCGCAACCTCGCTGCTAAGCAACAACGCTTGGATCGCACGCCAATGCATGTGCTGCGCGAAGAGCGCATGAAATATCTGGCTGATGAAAAGCGCCTCAAGGCAGTCACCGTCTGCTTCACTGACCTCGAAGGTCGGCTGCACATGCTGGACTATGATAAGAAGTTCCTGCTGAAATCGGCCGATAACCTGACCTTTGATGGCTCATCCATTCGCGGCTTCTCACAGCAGTCCGAGTCCGACTTGCGCTTGGGCATTGATTGGTCGGCTTTCTACTGGCTGCCTGCCGATGTCTTTGGGCCTGGCAAAGTGTTGGTCTTTGGCGAGGTACTGGAGCGCGATGGCACGCCTTACATCGGCGACATGCGCTCGCTGCTCAAGCGCTATCTGCAGACGCTCTACGAACAGTACGGCTACACGTGCAACGCAGCGAACGAGATCGAAGGCTTCCTGTTCAAAGGCCAAAATGCCGAGCAGCACTACTATGAGACAGGGCGCTTCGAGTTCGTGACCACCAGCGGCTACTACCACTCCCTTCCGACTAGCCCGCTGCGCCAATTCATCGATCTGGCTGCAGAAGTGCAGCGCGCCATGGGCTTTGCCAATGAGAAGGATCATCCTGAAGTGGCGCCCTCGCAGTTTGAGATGAACTATTCATACTCGGAAGCGTCCATCGCCGCCGATCAAGTCCAGCTCTATAAGTTGCTGTGCCGCCAAACCGCTTACAAGCTCGGTATGACTGCCAGCTTCTTGCCCAAGCCCGTCACAGGCGTGAATGGCAGCGGCATGCACACCAATCTCTCGGTCTCGCAGAACGGCAAGAACCTGTTCTACGATCCTCAAGGCGCTGAGAGCCTCTCGCCTATGGCCTATGACTTCATCAAGCGTATCCTGAATCATGCGCTGGATATCTGCCTGGTGCTGAACTCGAGCGTCAACGCCTACCGCCGCCTTGACCCGCATTATGAAGCGCCGAATGAGATCAAATTCTCGCCCATTGATCGCGGCGCGATGATCCGCATTCCGATCGGCAATGAGCGCTCAGCGCGCATCGAAGTGCGCTCGATCGCGCCTGATGCCAATCCTTATCTAGCCTTCTACGTGCTCTTGAGAACAGGCCTGGAAGGCACTGCGCCCGCGCAAGTGCCCGAAGGCGCGATCCTGCCCGATAACATCTACGATGCTATCAGCTGCTTCAGCAGCAGTGCCTACGTTGAGCAGCTAATCGGCTCAGAGATTCAGGCGCGCTTTGCGGCGCTCAAGACCATGCAAGCCGATCGCTGCCCGCGTCGGCTCGGCTCGGTCATCAAAGTGGCGGAAATTCAGTACCATCATGAGGTGACCAATCAGTTCTTGTGGAGCATGTTCTAGGCACCTGCGCAAGCGCTCGGTCGTTGACCGAGCGCTTTTTATTGAGAGGCACCAGCTTTCAGCCAGAGACCTAGAGCGTGATAACCTGTTCTGGCATCCCACAACCCTTCATTAGCCAAGCGTATCGAGTAGCGCGGATCGCTTGATAGGCTTGGCTCAGGAGCGGGCAAGCTGAGCATTAGCTCATAACTGCCTTCAGGCAATTTATCGGGTAGTTTAGCGCGTACTTGCACAAAAATTGGCCTCTCCGGCAGCCACAGACGCGGATCAGGCGCTTGATCGATCTTCAGTGGGTAGAGTTTACCCTCAACGCTACGCAAGGCCAGCGCAAAACCGCGCGGATTGTAAGGGCTGGCAAAACCATCATTGTTTAGCCTCAGCCAAACTTCCACTGTGCCATCCTGGCTCGGTGCTGGCGGTGCCGAGGCTTCAATCAAGCGCAAGCGATAGCCTAGCCGCCGCGCAATTTCCTCAAAACAGCCTTCGCGCCGCCAGGTCTGGATCACTTCAGGATGATAGTCAAGATTCAGGCTTGACCAGCGCAGGTATGAGAGCTCAGCTAGTGCATTTCGACAGCTGACGAATGGCTGCGCTTCTGTATCGCTATTGCAAGTCTCGCCGCTTTGCACCACATAGCGATTATCGGCATGAAGGTAGGCTTTGAAGTGCGCAATTTGCGGCTGGTTATGAGCGTTAAGGTAGGTTCCCCGATTGGTTGCAGAAGCAAGGAAACAATCGTCATGTGCGCCAATGCGCGCTTGCGGCTCGCCGCTAAATGCCTGTTCCTCGTGCAAAGGTTGCACACCAAAGAGTTGCTGCTTCAGCAGCGGGTAGCGCAAGGCGACCATGCGCGTTTGAGGCAAGGCTTCTAGCAAGCTGGAGATGATAGCACGCGCAGGTGTATTGAGACCGCGCTCAGGATAGTCGATTAGGCGATTGGATGAGCTATGCCATTCGCCCCAAGCGCCGATAAAACCTGCTTCAAGGTGAGCAATCACATCTGCATGAGCACGTAAAATTGGCTTCAGCTGCGCGATGTGTTGTAAGACGATATCAAGTGGAGCATCTAGGCTTGCTTGGTAATCAGCATTCGTTGGAAAGTTGTAAGCAAAGCGCAAAATGACCTTGAATCCGTTAGATCGGGCTGTGTGCATATCCGCTTGTAGCGCCTCGAGTACAAAAGTATCCAGCGGCCGATCGCGGTAGCGCTCAAGCAGATAGTAGGTGCGCACGAGGCTAATGCCTGCGGCATACGCTTCAGCTAGATCAGTCGGATCAAGCGCGATGCGCTGGCCTGCGCGCCACAAAGGCGTACGTTGGATGAAAAAACCGCGCTCAGGGTTAGCGAAATTGACGTTGCTTGCTTGATACGTCCTTGTGTTGAGCGTCTGCGCTGTGACGACAGATATGCTGAGCATCAGCAGCAAGACTGCGTAAAGACTTATGAACGCGCGCTTGCACATAAATCTCATAAATCTTTATGTGTTGCCAAGACGATCAAGTTGGAACTCGTCTCACTGAAAGGCGAGCCATCGTAATCGCCCATGCGCTCAAAGCGTGCCAAGCCACATAGCTCCAGCAGCAGGTCAAGCTCAGCGGGAAAAACGTACCGCAAAGTGAGCGGCGCCACAGTGCGCCGCAATATGCCGTCCGCGCTGATTTCATCATAAATCCAGGTGATGTGCTGGAGTTGCTCCACACGATCCAGCGCGCTGACCGATTGCTGCATCACGAGATTGCCGCTCTCAGGCTCGATAAAAGTGCGCTCTAGCCTGAGCGCGCCATCATCCTGCGTGCTGAACACCTCAGCCGCGTTGGGCAAGTCAAAAACAATCAGCCCATCAGGCGCCAGGCACGTTGCCAAGCGCGTGAGCAGCTGCCGTTGTGCCTGCGCTGTATGGAAGTGCATGAAAGCATTGTAAGGCAGCAAGATCAGTTTGTAGCGCGTTGGAAAGGTGAAAGTCAGCGCATCGCCGTGATAGAACATGGCAAAATCGCGCAGATCGGCGCGTCCGCGCAGTTTACGCTCAGCGCGCTCCAGCATCCCACGCGCAAGGTCGAGGCCGTGAACGCGATAGCCTTCAGCCGCTAGGTGAAAAGTGACTCGCCCTGTGCCACAGCCGATATCCAAGATCGGATCGCCGTGCTCAGCGGCAAGGCTGCTGTAGAAAGGCAAGTCATCGAGCTTGTGCTCGTTTTCAGCATCATAGTAGCGCGCAATGGCATTGTAAAAAGCGGCCGAGCGCTCGATTGGATCGCTCATATGCCTTGTTCCGCATAGCCCTGTGGATGCGCCCGATGCCATGCCCAGGCTGAGGCGATGATATCGTGCAGTTTTGGATAGCGCGGTTGCCAGCCCAGCTCGCGGCTGATTCGTTCGGCCGAGGCGACCAAGATCGGCCCATCGCCAGGCCGCCGCGGCGCCTCGACAGCTGGAATCGGATGACCTGTGACTTCGCGCGCCACTTGAATTACCTCACGGACGCTGTAACCTTGCCCGTTGCCTAGGTTGTAGGTCATCGCGGCGCGCTCGTCCAGTGCTTCAAGGGCAAGGATATGCGCGCGAGCAAGGTCTTCTACATGCACATAATCGCGGATGCAGGTGCCGTCAGGCGTTGGATAATCCGTGCCGAAGATGCTCACATGCGGACGCTGACCGAGCGCCACTTGCAAGGTCAGCGGAATTAAGTGTGTCTCAGGCTGATGCGCCTCGCCGCGCACAGCGCGTCCATGTTCATCTAGCATGGCGCCACAAGCGTTGAAGTAGCGCAAAATGCAGTAGCGCAAGCCTTCGCGCTGATGATACCAGCGGACCATCCGTTCGGTCATGAGCTTGCTCTCGCCATAGACGCTTGCAGGCTCGTGAGGATCATCTTCGTGGATCAGCGAATCCTTGCTGCCATACACAGCTGCAGTTGAGGAGAAAATCAGCCGCTTGACGTCGTGCGCGATCATCGTATCCAGCAGAATCTGGCTGCCTGTGACGTTGTTGCGGAAGTACAAGCCGATCTTCTGCATGCTCTCGCCTGCCTCAGCAAGCGCGGCGAAATGCATGACCGCATCGAACTTGCCCATTTGGAAAAGCGTATCGAGCGCGGCGCGGTCGCCCAGATCGCCTTGTACAAAATCGGCCTCGAGCGGCACGGCCGCACGATGACCGCGTGAGAGGTTATCAAAGACTGTGACCCGATAGCCGTTGTGGATCAGCGCAGCAGCAGCTGTTGAGCCGATATAGCCTGCGCCGCCTGTGACCAGAACGTGCATTGACATCTTATTACATTCCTTCGTGCGTGTGAGAGCCCTCAAGCCAGTTGGTCGGCGAAGTAGGCGTTGACAGTCTGACGGACGCTTGCGTGCATCGCCACCTCGACCGAAGCGATCAGGCTTGGCGGAATATTCTGCCACAGCAGGCGCATTTCGGTTTCATTGGCCAGCAAGGCTTGCAGCTGCGCAGCGGACATGCAAATGCGGCTGCCCAGAATCTCCAAGGTGCGGCTGGGCGCACGCGGCGCCAACTGATCGGCGATTAGATCGCGCCACACGCACAAGTCGGCATCTGAGATGAAGGGCAACCAAGCGCGCGGCACAGCATTTTTCAGCGCTGAGTAGTCGCCTTCGGCTAGGCAAGCGCGGTCGCGCGCATCCAGATGACCAAGCAAGGCGTGCAGCAAAACGCTACGTCGCGTCGCCGAGGCCCAATCGCGGCTGAAATGCGGCAACATCTCTACGAACCAAGTCGCATCCATTGCCAGATGCGCAGCATAGCCTGCCACAAAAGCGCGTTGCGCGGGATCGCTGAGCGCGCTATAGCGTAGCCTTGGGAAGGCACGCAGCAGCTTGCAGGCAGGCGACATATCGAGCAGCGTCCCATAATCGAAGAAGTGAGTCTGGCTGCGCGCCAAGCCTGAGGAGACGCGCGCGTCGGGCGCGATGCTGCCCAGCAAAAAGGCGCCCCAAGCCTGCTCAAGCACAGCGCGGGCAGTTGGCGATAGCTCAGGATCAGCGATCAGCCGATCGGCGAGCGCAATGTGCATGAACGGCGTCGGCATGGCTAACGCGAGAGCACCAAAATGACGACCATAATAAGCAAGATAACGATAAGGGCGCCCATGCCGATGACGATCAGGCGCGTCCTATCACGAAGTGCCTCAGGCACTAGCCCTTCTTCAGAGCGCAGCGGCGTCGGCTCAGCAGCGCCTAGCGGCGTCGGCTTGTCAGGCGGCGCTGATGTTCCTGCCACGCGCTGAGCCCGATCAGGCGGCGGCTTCGGCTGTGTGCGTTCTAAGATGACTGTCTTTTCGCCATCAGCAGGCGCTGCTGCATTTTTTGCTGGGCTCTCCTGCTGAGCTTGACCTTTGACAGCGCTGCGCACTGCTTTGGCCATCTCGCCCGCACTTCGGAAGCGTTGAGCGCGATCTTTGGCGAGCGCCAAGTCGATCACAGCCTGAAAACGCTCGTTCAAATCAGGGCGCAGCGCCTGCAGCGGCGTCGGCGTCTCAAACAGGTGCATGTTCATCAGGCGCACGGTCTTGGTCTCTTCAAAAGGCGCTTTGCCCGTCAGCAGCTGGAAGAGGATGATGCCGAGCGAGTAGACGTCGGTCTCAGCGCTTGGCTCTTCGCCGCGCCACGACTCAGGTGCCATGTAGGTCGGGCTGCCGACGACCATGCCCTGGGCCGTCAGCCGCGTCTCGCCAAGGCGCCGCGCAATCCCAAAATCGGTCAGGAAAGTGTTCCGCTCTTCATCCAGCAAGATATTCGCGGGCTTCAAATCGCGGTGGATGATGCCGCGCAGGTGCGCGTAGTCCAACGCTGAGGCGATCTGATCGATATAGCGCTGCACCTCTGCAAGCGGCACGTTGCCTTCTCGAATGACCTGGCTCAAGTTGCCGCCCGTCTTGAGCGCCATGACCAGATACAAGTAATCGCCTTCCTGCCCGAAGTCGATCACAGGGATGATATGCGGGTGCTCGAGCGCTGCAAGCGCGGCAGCCTCGCGCTTGAAGCGCTCCACAAATGGCTGCGAGTCCGATAGCTCGACGTTCAAAACTTTGACAGCTACCTCGCGCTGGACGCCTACCTGCTGCGCGCGGTAGACTGTGCCCATGCCGCCACCGCCAACAACCGCCAGAATCTCGTACTTGCCAATAGTGCGACCAATCAGTGTGTGTGCGCCGTAGCTCATGCCCCACATCGCTCTCTTTTCACTTGCGCCACTCGACTTTCAGCCGCAAAGGCAGGCAACACGCCTGCCCTTGCCGCCTGGACTGCTCACTTGCGCCCTGCACGTTCACGCTTGTTGAACGCCGCCAGCTCTGCCTCAAGTGCCTTGCGCTTCGCCTCTGCAGCCGCTTGCGCTTCCTGCCAAGCGTGCCGCACATGCCGCTCAGCGCGTTTGCGAAGCGATTGCCCTGAGGAAGGTGCTAACAAAAAGGCCAAGGTTGCTCCTAGCGTTGCGCCGAAGAGCAGCCCTAGAGCGAAGAAAATCACTCGGCGCATGGCGATCTCCCCTTGCAGCTTGCGCTGCGCCTCACGCCTTTACCGCTTTTTAGTATAGCACACCTGCTGGGCAGCTGTCGAGCGCGGCTGCTCACGTCTGTCTAGCTGAGGCACTTGGGACGCCGAAAACATCTGAGCTGCGATGCATTGCGCACAAGGCGCAGCCTGCGCTATGATCAGGGCATTCTGCTGACTTTGCGAGCGATGAGACATGTCTGAATATGGCAAAAGCCTGAGCGTAGGCCTGCGCACCTTGCGTCTACTCGGCGTCAGCCTGCTGATCCTGGTCTTCGTTGCATCCGCCTTGCCGCTGAACGGTTTCAATACGCCAATCGCCACACCTGAAGCGCCTGCCAGCAACTATGCGCATCCTGCTGTGCCTGCAGGCGGCACACCTGTGATCGTCACAGGCACTTACGTGCATCCAAGCGGCATGTTCACCCTGCCGCTTGTGAGCGGCTGGCAGTTGCCGGGCGATTCGCCTGAGGAGAGCGTAGCAGCAACGCCTGAGCAGCCGATCACGCGTGCTGGCGCAACCTTCATCAACGTTAGCGCGGCCAGCGTCGTCCACGCCTTTGTGGAAGATAACCCTGAGCTGAGCTTGAAGGATTTCGAGGCATTGCAGGCTTATTACACCGCTGAGCAACTGAGCGCAGCTTGGAGCCAGTACAACGGCGGTTGGCGCGAGATCGCTCGGCGCGCCGTAGGCGAGACGCTGATCATCGATACCGAGATGACGCACGAAGGCTTGGTCTACTTGGGCAGGCAGATTGCGCGTTTGCAGGACCGCTGGCTGATGGTGATGCGCTTGGTAGTGCCCAACAACAATCCGAGCTTGCTGGAGCAGCTACAAGCGACCTACGAGCCGTATTTTCAGCTCTTGCCAAGCTCGATCAACGCACCCCTGTTCTGGCGCACGCTCTCAGATACTGTCTCAGGCTACCTGATCCGCTTCCCGAATACTTGGCAGCAAGAAGATGGCAAGCCAGGTGCGCCTTATGCGCTCAGCGGCGAGCTGGACGGCAGGACCTATCGCCTGAACACGCGCGCTGTGCCGAATGCAAGCGTGCCTGATGAAGAATCGGCGCGCGCTTGGATCGCTGAGAATTATCCACGCGCTACTGTGCAAACTGTGCAAGCCGAGCAACGCGGCGACTTCACAGGCTACACGCTCTCGTTTCTAGCGCCCGATCCTGACGGCAATCAGCGCAGCCTGACGGCAACGCTGATCAATGGCGCAGGCACGCTATACGTGGCTGTGCTGCAGACCTTCGCTGAAGGGCGCGATCTGCTCGCGCCAAGCGACGGCAGCATCTCGCCTGAGCTGTTCCGCATCCGCCAGACTTTCACGCCGCTTCGCCTGGTGCCACTCAGCGCTCAGCCCACACCTACGCCCACACCTGCGGGCTAAAAAGTGGCACAATCGTTCTAAACAGCGTGAGCCTGGTGGAATAACTGACGCTAGAGCGCGCAGGAAAGGCTCAGCGAAATCTGATCCCATGCCGACAGCAGATCGGCAAGCGCTTGAGACATACATTAAAGCGCAGCTACAGGCATTCCACACTGAAATTCTGAGCGCCAAAGCCTAGCGTAAGATCGGCCTGTATGGCGCGCTCTGTACGCATAGAGGAATCGATCAGGAGAGCACTTTTCATGAACGCACCGAGACTACCTGCTGTGGCGCAAAGCCTGCTGACTGCCCTGGACTTCCTGCCTGTGCCTGAAGGCACAGCCACGCTTGGTATGGAGCAGAGCGTGGCCGAGCGCTTCATCAAAGCTTATGGCGAAGTCTGGTCGGAATTCTTCGGGCGCGAGACGCCACAGCACACAGTTCACGTGGCGGCCTTCGCGCTCTCGCGCTATGCCGTCACTAACGCGCTCTACGCGCAATTCATCGCCAGCGGCGGTTATGACGATCCAAGCCTGTGGACGCCTGATGGCTGGGCGTGGCGCCTGCGCACAGGGCGCAAGCAACCGCGCTATTGGGACGATCCGCGCTTCAACGGCGACGATCTGCCTGTCTGCGGCGTCAGCTGGTTCGAGGCCATGGCGTTTGCGCGTTGGGCAAGCCTGCTCACGGGCGAGAACATCCGCCTGCCCACTGAGGCTGAATGGGAATGGGCAGCGCGCGGCGATAATCCCAAGTCGCTGTATCCATGGGGAAATATCTGGGATGCGGGCAAGCTGAATAGCGGCTACAGCGATGCCAAGCACACGCCGCGTGGCGGCCTGGCGCCCGTCGGCAGCTACCCCGAAGGCGACGCGCCCTTCGGGCACGGCGAGATGCTCGGCCAGGTCTTTGAGTGGACAAACTCGCTTTTCAAGCCCTATCCGTACCATGCCGAAGATGGGCGCGAGGATCGCTATGCGCCCGAGCGGCGCGTGCTACGCGGCGGCAACTGGAGCGATGGTAAGTACGTCAACCGTGTGACCGTGCGTTACCATTATCCGCCTTTCTACGCCGATATGACCACAGGCTTCCGCTTGGCGCTCGGCGGCGCCCAGCCCGAGATCGCGCCGCGCCCATCGCGCGATCTGGTCGTCTATGGGCGCGATACCTTCTGCCCTGATTTGATCGACACGCGGCGCTGGCTGCACGCTTGGAACGTGCCTTACCGTCAGGTGAACCAAGACCTTGACGAGCAGATCGCGTGGCGCTTGGATAGCTGGCTTGGCTCGCGCACAGTGCCGACTATCGTCGTGGCAGAGCACGGCGCAGTCGATCCGATCCTGCCGCCTGCAGCGGCGAATCTGAAGGCGCTGCGCAATACCGATCGCGGCTCTATGCTCCACGAGCCTGAAGAAGCGACCTTGCGCACATTCTTGCTGCGCAACGGCTTCCTGAGCGCCTGAAATTGCCGAATGGTTGTAACTGCGCTATAGTCTTGCCTCTGATAAAAGCACGGCGTTTCGCAAAAGTCTTTGAGAGGCATTCTTATGGCAGTTACAACCATGAAGTCTAAGGTGACGCCTGGCAGCGGGCTGACGCTGACCAAGCGTCAGGCGCGCCTCGCCATGATCATGTTGGCGCCGACTTTCTTCGTGCTGATCTTGATCGCCTTCTATCCGCTAGCGCGCACCTTCACCTCCAGCTTCACGGACGAGCCGTTCGCGCGTCCGGAAGTGGCTATCAACAATGTAGGCTTGGCCAACTATGAGCGCTTGTTCGGCGTGCAGTTGGCGCCCTTCCCTGAAGGCACACGCCTGCGCGATGTGATCAATCCTGGCTTCCAGCGCGTCAGCACCTTCGAGCTGTTCGGCACGCGCTACTTGCTGGCTGCCAGCGACCCAATGTGGCTGCAGTCCATCATCAACACCGTGCTGTTCACGATCATCTCCGTGGCGCTAGAATTGCTGATCGGCTTGGCCGTGGCCTTGGTCGTCAACACGCAATTTCGCGGCCGTGGCGTGATGCGCGCTGTGATGTTGATCCCTTGGGCGATCCCAACGGCGATCTCGACCGTCTTGTGGCGCTACATGCTCAACGATAACACCACAGGCGCCTTGAACGCCGTCTTGAGCGCCTTGGGCATCATCGACCCTGCCAATAGCATCGCTTGGCGCTCTCAATATCCGCTGCTCTCAGTGATCATTGTGGATGTCTGGAAAACTGTGCCGTTCATGGCGCTCTTGCTGCTGGCAGGCTTGCAGACTATCTCGCACGATTTGTACGAAGCCGCAGCTGTAGATGGCGCTAGCGTCTCGCAGCGCTTCCTGCGCATCACCTTGCCGCTGCTGATGCCAACGATCCTGATTGCGCTGATCTTCCGCACTCTGGACGCGCTGCGCGTCTTCGACGTCTTCTACATCCTGCTGCCACAGACGACGCGCTCAATGGCGACGCATAACTATGAGATGATGGTCTCCAGCTATCAGTACGGCTATGCTTCCGCCATTGGCGTGCTGATCTTCATCATCATCTTTGCCTTCACGATCCTGTACATGAGCTTGCTTCGCGTCGAGGTGGACTGATGGCAGGCCAATATGGTTGGAAATATCGGCTTGGGCGCATTGGCTTCAGCGCGCTCGTGGTGATCATCTTCGTGTACACCGTCTTTCCATTCTACTGGGCGCTGATCTCGGCTCTGAAGCCTGAGCGCGAGCTGATCCAGACGCCGGCGACCTTCTTCCCGCAAACGATCACGCTACAGAACTTTGAGGCGGTCTTCCGCAACGATGCCTTCTTGCGCGGCCTGCTGAACAGCGCTGTGGTCTCAGTGATCGTGGTGATTGTGGCGCTCGGCGTCGGCTCCTTCGCCGCTTACGCGCTCGGGCGGCTGAAGTTCAGCGGCAAGCGCTGGATTCTGTACGTGATCCTATCCATGACGCTCTTCCCACAAATCTCGATCCTGCCAGGCTTGTTCACACTGGTCAACCAGCTAGGCATGTACGGCAGCATCACTTCGCTGATGACGACTTACTTGATCTTCACCTTGCCCTTCACGGTCTGGGTGCTGACTTCATTCTTCCGCGCCTTGCCCGCTGAGCTGGAGCAAGCCGCGCTGGTAGATGGCTGCACGCCCTTCCAGACCTTCTACATGATCCTGCTGCCGCTGACGGCCCCGGCTTTGGTCACCACTGGGCTGCTCGCTTTCATCGCAGCCTGGAACGAATACCTGTTTGCGCTGACCTTCACCTTGACGCAGCCATCTGCGCAGACGGTCACAGTGGCGATCACCAAATTCACAGGCGTGATCGCGCGTAACGAGCCATTCGGCGAGATCATGGCCGCCTCGATCATCGTGACCGTGCCGCTGATCATCTTGGTGTTGATCTTCCAGCGGCGCATTGTGCAAGGCTTGACGGCCGGCGCAGTCAAAGGATGATCCTGCGTGCCTGGCAGCTGGCGCGCATAGGCCTGATCGCGCTCATGGCGAGCGGCGCGGCGCTGAGCGCTGCCCTGGCGCTCGGCGCCGCCGATCCGCCGCGCCATGCCCTGCTGCGCGCCGAAACACACGATCCAAGCGCGACTCTCGCCTTGCCATACACGCCTTTCACGCTGATCGCACAAGGCCTCTGGTCAGCTGAAGCCTCGCCGCTCAACTCGTGGCATCTGGTCTTCACAGCCGCC
>RFIM01000326.1 GCA_003695215.1 Chloroflexota bacterium | reverse complement strand
GCCGCTGTACGGGCCGCCAGCGCGCGCCACTTGCATCAGCTCGATGTTATCGTTGCCGACCTGAATATAGCCGCGGCCAGGCACAGTGTTCGGCAAGTAGGCGGCATCTTCGCGCCTGAGCAGCTCGCGCGAATCGGCGCCTGTCTCCACGCGCAAGCAGACGCGCCATTTCATGTTCGAGCGCATCTGGTCGGTTACTACGCCGGCTGGGCGCTGCGTCGCTAAGATCAGGAACAAGCCAAGCGCGCGCCCTAGACGCGTGATCGAGTCCAAGTTACCCTTGAACTCAGGATTCTCCTTGACCATCTCGGCGAACTCGTCCACGATCACGAATAGGAACGGGAACGGCTCGCGCGTCTCATGGAGATTCTTTTGGCGATACTCGACAATGTGCTTGGTCGAGGTGACTGCCAACAGAGCCGAGCGGCGGTTCATCTCAGCGCGCATAGCAGTGAACGTGCGCGCGCCTGCCATGCCTTGCAAGTTCGTGACGATGTCCACGGCGTGTGGCAGGGCCTCAACCGGCGTGAAAGCGCTACCGCCTTTGTAGTCCGCCAAGATGAAGTTGACCACGCTCGGATCGTAGCGCATGGCGATGCCAGCTACCAGAGTCAGCAGCAGCTCGGATTTGCCTGAGCCTGTGGTGCCGGCGACCATGCCATGCACGCCATCCACGTTCTGATCGAAGACAATCGAGCGGACTTTGTTGCCCGTCACCAAGCCGATAGGCGCCTTGATCCATTCTGCCTTGCTGGCTTTGCGGCTCTCGCGCCACCAGTCTAGGATCGGGAAGTCCAGCACGCTCTTGTATTCGCGCTTGTCCAGCAGTTCGAAGAGCTCCATGAGCGAGAGCGCCTTGACCAAGTCCACGCTTTGTGGCCGCGGACGGTCGCCCCAGGCCTTGTTCATGCGCTCGACCAGAACAGCCAGTTTCTTGGTGTTATCTAAGCCTGCCTGTTCATCTTCAACGCTCAACGTGAGCGGCAGGGCGATCTGCATCTCCAGCGCTTCGCCTTCGTACTGGATGAAGCCGCGCCCGCCGATCTCAGGCAGCTGTGAGCCGACACGCCCGACCACACCCTGATATTCGCTGACGTCAGGCAGGCGGAAGGTCATGCGCTCTGTGATCATGTTGAACATCTTGTTCGGGATGGCGCTGGGCTGCTGCGAAGTGAAGATGAAGTAGATACCATTAGCGCGCCCATCGCGCAGATATGTGGTTAGCTCAGGTATGAGCGGCTCATAGGACTCGCGCAGCTCCATGAAGTTATCAATGACGATCAGCATGGCAGGCACAGGCTTTTGAGGATGCGCGGCGTTGTATTCAGCGATGCTATCAGTGCGCATCTGGCTCAGCAGCGCCTTGCGCTGCTCGAGCTCGTCCTGGATGCGGCGCATGATCGCTGTGACGCGCTCATCTTGGCTTGGCAGGGCGTAGGAAGCCACGTGCGGCAGTTCGCGCACTACGTCCAAGCCTTTGCCGCCGAAGTCAAGGATATAAATGTGCAGCTCAGCAGGTGAATGCGTAGCAGCCAGCGAGGTGATCAGCGTGCGCAGTAGGAAAGTCTTGCCCCAGCCGCTGCCGCCGAAAACTGCTACATGCCCGCGGTTGAAGTCCACTGTAAGCGGAATTTGCCTGGCATTGGCAGGATCGTCGATCAAGCCGATGCGCGCGCGCATGGCGCGTTCGTGCCAGTCAATGGGATTGCGCCAATCAGGCTCTTCTTCTTCCATCCAGTCGATCACAGCGCCGTTGAGCGGCAGATTTGGATTTGGCTTGACATCGCCAGGCAAGCGTTCTGTATCCAGCGCCAGCTTGACGGGCAGCGGATCGGGCCAAGGCTTCTTCTGCGGCACAACGTCGTCGTTCTCGGCAGCAAGGCGCGCCATGAGCGCGATCAACAGATCGGAGATGGTCGGCACTTCGGCTGCGGCGCTACGCGCTGCCACTGCTGCCACATCAACCGTGCCTGAGAGATTGCTGCGTGTGCGCCAAATGACGGGCGGCTCGGCCGCCTCTTGATCGCCCGTATAGGGCGCGCCTGCGCGCGCCAGCTGCAGCAGCTCAATATTCTCATTGCCGACCTGCAAATAGCCGCGACCAGGAATGTTGTTGGGCAAGAAGGCGGCGTCCGAGCGCTTGAGCAGCTCGCGCGAGTCTTCGGCCGTCTCCACGCGCAGGCAAATGCGCCATTTGATGTTGGAACGCATTTGATCGGTCACCACGCCAGCTGGGCGTTGTGTGGCTAGGATCAACGAGACGCCGAGCGCACGCCCTAAGCGCGTGATCGAATCGAGATAGCCCTTGAACTCAGGATTCTCCTTGACCATCTCGGCAAATTCGTCCACGATGATGAAGAGGAACGGGAAGGGCTCGCGCGTTTCGTGCAGATTTTTCTGGCGGTAGTGGACGATGTGCTTGGTGTTGGTTTCTGCCAGCATCTTGCTGCGGCGGTTCATCTCAGCTTTGGTAGCAGTGAAGGTGCGCACGCCAGCTAGGCCGCTCAGGCTGCTGACCACATCCACAGCGTGTGGCAGCGGCTTGAAGGGATCGAAAGCAGTGCCGCCTTTGTAATCCGCCAGCACAAAGTTGACCACGCTGGGATCGTAGCGCAGCGCCAAGCCGACCACGATAGTGATCAGTAGCTCAGATTTACCAGAGCCTGTGGTGCCTGCGATCATGCCATGCACGCCATCAATATCAGCGGCGTAGGTCAGCGAGCGCACCTTGTTGCCTGCCATCAAGCCAATGGGCACGCGCAGCCATTCCGACTTTTCCGCCTTGCGGCTCTCGCGCCACCATTGCAGGATTGGGAAGGCGTTAGGTCGGTCGTAGTTCTTGTTATCGAGGATGCTGAAAAGTTCTAGCAGGTTGACCGAAGTGGCGATATCGGCGCCGAAGGTGGCGCGCACCATCTTAGAAGCCAATTTGCGGGCAAAGCGCAGGTTGGCGTCGCGTTCGCTGATGACGTCTGCCACGCCATCGTAGCGCATGGAATTCAAGCCGATCTCGGCATAGCGGAAGACGGGACAGTTGTTAACCATCTCCATTTCAATGATGGCACGGCATTCGCTTGGGATTTGATCGCGCTCAGGCACGACGAAAATAGCGGCTGCGCCCAGTTGCGCGCCACGCGTGAGCAGGAGCGCAACTGCTGCTTCCGTGCTGAGGCTGTGCAGCGGCGAATCGGCCGCTTGAGAGAGCGCATCTACCACTACCACAAGGAAGGGCAAGGTGACGTCGCCTGCATCCTCATCCTGAGCGCGTAAGGCGCGGCGCTGCAGTTCAGCTTGCAGCGTATCCCAGGTGCGGCGCACTTTGCGCGGATCGAAGGCTAGCAAATCGCCCTTGCCCGATTCGTTGCGGCTAGTGTTGCAATGCGGCAGCCAACGCGCCCAATCCCAATC
>RFIM01000052.1 GCA_003695215.1 Chloroflexota bacterium | reverse complement strand
GCGATGAAGGCCTGATGGATCGCTTGGACGCGCTCAGGATCGCTCAGGTTGAGCGCATCAAAGCAGGCATCCAGCGGCACGCCGCTCTGATGCAAGTTCGTGCCCAGCGCGCCATCAGCAAGGATCACGCCTTGCTTCAAGCGCTCCTGAAAAGGCAACAGCCGCACTTTGACCATAACCTATCCTCTCTGCGTTTGATAGTCGATAAACCACTAAAGCTGTGCATTATTTGCAAGTCCTATGAATTTTTCTAGAGTGATGATGGTGACAAGTTTTTGATAATTCAAATGACTACAAAGCTTGCCGCTCGTGTAAGAATCGCGCAGTGTCCAACCATCGCCTCCTAAAACTAAGTAGGCATGTTTATACTTTCCATTGCTTTTTTGCACAGCTTCTATCAGACAGATTACCTCAAAAGGAATTTTTTCTTCAGCAGTCCCTGGACTTTGCTGCCATTTCAAGGAAATCAAAAATTGGCTGTCGCTTTTTGAGGCCACCAAGTCTGCTCTGTAAGTTTTACCTGTTGAGAGCACACCAATGTCCACCTGCTTTTGAACACTGTAGCCGCCTTTCTTGAGCGCTAACTCTGCCAAATCCTCGTGGACTTTGCCAGTGTGAGATCGCTTCGTCACTTTAGGATAACTCCGTGTCTTTATCAGTTTTCTCTGTACAGGCATTGCTATAATATCAAGGCTTATATTTTTAGATGACAACACCTCACAAGCGGGCGCGCGGTCGCCGTTGGCGCTGATGCGGCGCGGCGCCTCTAGATAGAGCAGCTCGAAGCCGCAAGCCTGATACAGCTCAACAATCCGCGCTGTCGCTTGATTGCTGAGCACAACTGGGCCTGGATGCGCGCTCAGCCATTCAGCAAGGCGCACCTGATCCGCCCAACTGAAGCCGCCAGCTGAATAGCTAGTGAATTCCACGTCGTAAGGCGGATCGGCGTAGATGAAATCCTCAGGCTGCAGCGCAAGTGCATCAAAATTGCCCGCTGTGAACGTCCAACGTGCCAAGTAAGGCGCTAGACGCGCGAAGTCAGCTGTCTGCCAGTAAGCGATGCGCTTGTAGCGCCCGAAGGGCACGTTGAAGCGCCCTTTCTTATTGAAGCGGCATAAGCCGTTGAAGCCTGTGCGATTCAGGTAATAGAAGAGCTGCGCCGCCTCGGCTGATTCAGCCTGGCCTGTGGCAATCAGCGTGTTGAAGCGATCGCGATGCGCGTAGTAGAGCGCCTTCTCGTTCGCCATTGGCAAAGTCACTTGCAAGCCGCGCTGCACCTGCCGCCAGAAGTTGACCAGGTGCGGATTCAAATCGTTGAGCAAGGCGCGCTCAGGTTGCAGGTTGAGCGCGACCGAGAGGCTGCCGCAAAACGGCTCGACCAAGCGCGCCTGCGGCTGGCGCTGCAGGTAGGCCTGCCACAGTTGGCGCAAATGCGGCGCTAGCCAGCGCTTGCCGCCTGCCCACTTCAGGGGCGTCTCAGGCGCTCTCTCAGCGATCATCTTGCCTACTCCGCGATCAACTGCTCCAGCCGACCGCTGCCGACTGCGTAGTATTTCGCCAACGGATGATGGGCGAAGATTGCCGCTGTGGACTGCTCAGGAATCCATTGATAGGCGCTGGTCAGCTGCATGCCGAGCTTGGTGGCTGCCTCTGGCAGCAGGCGCAGCACAATTTCGTGATCGGCTAGCTCTGGGCAGGCAGGGTAGCCCCATGAGTAGCGTTTGCCGCGCTTCTCTGGGATGCCCAGCTCGCGCCGAATGTGAGCGTTCACGTAGACTGCGGTTGCTTCAGCGGCTTGCACAGCCAAGCCGTGGAAGTAATACGCCTCGCTGTACTGATCGCTGTTTTGCAGCGCCTCAAAATGCTGTGTAGCCACCTCGCCGACCGTGACGATCTGCAAGGCACAGACGTCAGCTTGGGCCGCATCCACAGGCAAGAAGTAGTCGCTGAGGCACAGGAACTCGCCGTCATCTTGGCGCGGGAAGCTGAAGCGGGCGATCTCAAGGCGTTCGCCCGTCTCGGCATAGCGCTGCGGATCGTAGATGATCAGGTCGTTGCCGCTGCTGTTGGCAGGGAAGTAGCCATAGACCGCTTGTGGATACAGCCAGCGGTTGCGGATCGCCTCGCGTTTCATGCGCGCCAGGCGCGCCTCAAACTCGGCGCTGAGCTTCTGCCATTCTTCGCCTTGTGCGTTTTTGGCGCCCCAGCTCAGGCGGAATAGCTCAGGCTTGTGGATATGCTCCAGCACAATCTCAGTGGACATGCGGTCAATCGTGCGCGTTCCCCAGAAGGGCGGCTTTGGGATATCAGGCGCAGGCGGCAAGACGCTGCGGCGCTCTTTGACAGGCGTCGAGCGGCTGGGCATGGGCTTGCCTAGCTCAGCGTAGGCTTCCGCCACGATCTGGTCGATGAACGCTGGGCGAATGGCCTCATCCACCAGCTTATCCATCACTTCCAGCCCTTCGAAGGCATCTTTGCAATAAAAGACGCCGTAGGGATACGGCTCGCCCGTATCCTCAAGGAACAGGATGCGCCGCCCAAAGCGCCGATTGATGGCCGCGCCGCCGATCAGCACAGGGAACTTCAAGCCGCGCCGCGCCAATTCGTTGACCACCACTGGCATCTGCTTGGAGGTGCTGACCAAAAGCGCGCTCAGGCCGATAGCCGTGGCGTTGTGTTCCACAGCCGCCTCGATGATCACGTTGGCTGGCACCTGCTTGCCCAAATCGTGGACGATGTAGCCGTTGTTGCTCAGGATCGTCTTGACCAGATTTTTGCCGATGTCGTGAACATCGCCGTAGACTGTCGCCAACACCACCACGCCTTTGGCCACGCCTTCCTTGCGCTCCAGATAGGTCTCCAAGCGCGCCACAGCGCGCTTCATGGTCTCGGCGCTCTGCAACACGAAGGGCAAGATCAGCTCGCCGCTGCCGAATTTATCGCCAACTTCCTTCATGGCAGGCAGCAGGACGTTATTCAGCACTTCCACAGCGCTCTGATTGCGCACGCAAGCGTCCACGAGCGCTTCAATGCCTTCCTTCTTGCGATGCACGATCTGCCAATGCAGCTTCTGCTCAGGCGTCATGCCTTCTGTCGGATCGGACTCGCCGTGGCTTTGCAGCTGCACCGCGTTCTGATCGAAATAGGCGATGAAGCGCGGCAGCGCGTCCTCGCGCCGATTGAAGATCAGGTCGTTGGCCAACTCGCGCTGCTCTTTAGGAATCTCGGCATAAGGCTTGATATGCGCAGGATTGACAATCGCCATATCCAAGCCTGCCTGCACCGCGTGATATAAAAAGACGCTGTTGAGCACGGCGCGCGCAGGCTCGCTCAGCCCGAAGCTCAAGTTGCTGACGCCCAGCGAAGTCAGCACGCCTGGCAGCTCTGCCTTGATCAGCCGAATGCCTTCAATGGTCTCGACAGCGCTGTTGGCGAACTCAGGATCGCCTGTGGCCAATGTGAAGACTAGCGCGTCGAAGATCAGGTCTTCAGGCTTCATGCCGTACTCGTTCACGGCAATCTCATAAATGCGGCGCGCCACGGCCAGCTTACGCTGCGCCGTCTTGGCCATGCCTTCCTCATCAATAGTCATCGAAAGGACGACCGCGCCGTGCTTTTTGGCGATAGGCAGGACGCGATCGATGCGCTCGCGCCCGTTCTCCAGATTGTTGCCGTTGATGATGCCGCGGCCTGGATAGACGCTCAGCGCCGCTTCGGCCACCTCAGGATCGGTCACATCGAACATGAGCGGCGCTTCGACGCTCATGGCCAACTTTTTAGTGACGCTTCGCATCAGGTGGGCCTCATCGGCGCGTTCGGTCAGCGCCACGCAGACATCCAAGATGTGCGCGCCGCTCTCAACTTGCTCTTGGGCCACTTGCAAGATGCCGTCGTAATCTTCGGCCAGGAGCAGGCGCTTGATCTTGCGGCTGCCCTGCGCATTGACGCGCTCGCCGACCATGGTCGGGCCAGGTGAGCAGCGCAAGGGCACGGCGCGCATCGCCGAGGCGACCTTCGGCTCAGGTCGGCTGATCGGGCGCGCGCCCTTGTGCCGCGCGCGTACCTGCGCTACCAATTCCTTGAGATGCTCAGGCGTGGTGCCGCAGCAGCCGCCCACGCAGCCAACGCCCCAATCTACGAATTCGCCAAGCATGTGTGCGAACGGCTGTGGTTGCAGCGGATAGACAGCCTCGCCATCCACGTTCAGCGGCAGGCCCGCGTTTGGCAAGACGCTGATCGGCTTGGTGCTATGCTCCACCAAGTAGCGGATCGGCTCGCGCATGTGCTCAGGCCCTGTCGAGCAGTTCAAGCCGATCACGTCTACAGGCAGCGCCTCGAGGATGGTCAGCGCGGCTGCGATGTCCGTGCCCAGCAGCATCTTGCCCGAAACGTCTAACGTGACCTGTACCTGCAGCGCCACGCGATTGCCGCTCTCTTGGAAGTAGCGCGTGATGCCATAGACGGCCGCGCGCACTTCCAAGATATCCTGGCTAGTCTCAACTAAGACGACATCTACGCCACCTTCGACCAATCCGCGCGCCTGTTCCGCGAAGACTTCGGCCAGCTCATCGAAAGTGATGTTTGAGAGATCGGGATCGTCCGAAGACGGCAGCTTGCCGCTTGGGCCGATGCTGCCTGCCACATAGCGCGGAATGCCCGTCTCAGCGGCGAACTTATCGGCAACGCGCCGTGCCAACTGCGCCGCAGCGCGATTGATCTCCAGCACCCGATCTTGTAGGCCGTATTCAGCGAGCGTGATCCGATTAGAACGGAAAGTGTTCGTCTCGATCACCTCGCAGCCGACTGCCAAAAAGCTGCTGTGAATCGCCTCGATCACATCCGGACGCGTGATGACTAAGTAGTCGTTGCAGCCATTCAGATGCTCGCCGCCGAAATCCTGCGCGCTCAGCTTGTAGCGCTGGATGCTGGTTCCCATTGCGCCATCGTAGATCAGCACATGGTCGCGGATGGCTTCTAGGTAGCGTAGATTCTCAGCCATACTTCACAAACTGCGCCTCTCGGAGACTAGATAGCCACGCTTTGATATGTGCGGCATGCTCACGGTAGTGCTGGTAGCGCCATACGATCAGCTTGCCGCCATGCACGGTCTGCAGGCGCTGGCCGTCATGGTAGGTGAGCGGCTGATTGATTTGTGCCTGGGTGAGCGCCTCCGCAGCTGCCAACAAAGGCGGGAAAGATTCGTGGAAGGCGCGCAGCACATCTTCTAGCCGCTCATAGCGATGCTCGGCATAGGTCGCGGCGTTCAGCGCGTCGATATCCGCCCAAGTGTAGCCTTCCTCAGGCATCACAAACGGCTCATTGCGGCTGTACGCCTCGATCCAGCGCGTGCCACGCCGATCCCAAGCGGTCACGTGTGCCACGATATCCTTGACCGACCACACGCCCAGGACGCCATGCCGTAAATACAGCTCAGGCGTCTTGATCTGCTCTAGGGCAACCTCAAACATGAAACGCTGCGCCTTCAAGGACTTGATCAAACGACCGTGGTCATGTTCTGCCAGAATGTGACTCATTGTATAGGCATCCTAACCTGATGTAAGGGTATTGCACTGTAGTAGTATGGTCGAATTCTCGCAGAATGCAAAGCGCCTCTCTGTTCGAAGAGAGGCGCTTGATCTCAAGATCGTCCTGCGTCGTCGCCTCTCACCATGCATAACACGGCCTATGAGGCTCCGTTCCGACGCTTCAGAGGTTGCCTATATATTCCATTGTAGCGCAAGAGCGAGCAGGAGTCAACCAATTTTTCAAAGATCGCTGTGATTTTCCTATAGCGCCATGGGCTGATAGCCGATTGGCACAGGCTCAGGTATAATCGCTCGGCCATTGCATCCACAGGAGTTCAGGGAATGAGCAATTTAGCAGGACGGGTCGCTGTGGTGACAGGTGCAAGCCGCGGCATTGGGCGCGCTATCGCGCTAGAGTTGGCGAGGCGCGGCGCAGCAGTCGTC
>RFIM01000051.1 GCA_003695215.1 Chloroflexota bacterium | reverse complement strand
TCTGAAGCGCCCATTCGGATAGCGCGCGATCAGTTGGCGCAATTCATCCAGGCGCGATCTGCCTGCAAAGATGGCAAACGGCTGATCGCCGCGCAACTGACGAACATCATCGCGGTCATAGAGCAAATACTTCCTATCGCTCATCAGATAGCGCACCACGAGTGTATCTGAGGCGCCTGTGTCAAAAGACTCGATCAGCAGCACTTGGCGCCCTTCATCGTAAGCGCGCACCATCTCGCGGGCAAGCGCATTAGTCACGCGATTAGGCAGATTATCCAGCCCTCTGCCCGTTGGGATGTAGACAGCCGTGTAGTACCAAAAATTACCTATGCTGATCAGCAGCGCGATGCCGACCACTAAAATGTCGAAGGCGCGTTGCTGCTTCAAATGCACAGCCAAAGTATGCGCGACCATCAGCACGCCAACGCCGACGCACAGCGAGAAAGCGCTATCGGCGATCACATAACGTTGATAATGCGGCGGCGTCAGGCTTAGCGTTGAGCCGAGAAAGATCACAGTGAAACTCCAGCCGATTGGCAGCGCCCACTTCGGATGGCGCCACAGGATGCTCAGCAGCACGACCACGCCGATCAGGAAGAAAGGCGTGCCGACCACGCCGATCAGGCTCTGAGCGCCATAGCCATACCAGCCGCCTCCGTCAGCAAACCAGATCGGCGCGAGAAACGAATTGCGCACCTGTTCCCAGATGAAAGCAGCGACATTCTCGCCACTCTCCACAACTGCTTGGAAATGACCACTCACAAAAATGTTGGTAATAGCGCGTGTTGTGAACGGCTCATTCCTGACCAGCAGGTAATAGTGATGCGGCAATAGGATCACGAATGCAGCAACAGGCAAAATCAGCAGTTGGCGCCACTGCTGAGCAATGATCGGACGCTCGCGCAGCCACAACCAGCCGATCAAGCCGATCATCACGAATGGAATCGCCCTGCCGCCTATGTAGAAGAGCTGAGCCATGCCCAGAGCCATGCCGCTCAGGGCAAAGTCCACTGTTGAGCCGCGCCGTAAGCCGCGCATCAGCAAGTAGAAGGCGATCGCTGCAAAGAGCGGATCGCCGGACTGATTCAGCGCAAGGCGACCGAACTGTACGTGAAACGACCATGCCAGCATGAACAGCGCGCTCGCCAAGCCGAGCCGCCAGCCGCCAAGCTCTCTGCCCAGCAGATAGAGGAACACTACGGTCAGCGCGCTGAAGATCGCGGCCCAGAGGCGCGCCGCAGTAACCGTTGGCCCGAGCAGCCCGACCGTGAAGCCGATCAGAATCTGGTATAGCCTGACCCACGAAAGCACGCCTGGCGCGAAAGGCGAAGTCAGGAAGTTCAGCCTCAGCCAAGCGGCGCCTTCCTCAGGGAACATCGCCTCATCCTGATCGAACAGCGCTGGCACGTTCTCCAAGTTGACTGTACGCATCAGCAAAGCGGCGATGCCTATGGCTAGCAGCAGCAACCATTCCCAACGCGCTAGCGGCTGTCCATCAGGCTGACGGCTGCCGAAGGGCACAGGCTTGATTGCCTGCAAGAAAGCCAGCAAACCGAGCGCCCAAGTTAGCAATTGCTCGCCTGCATAGGCCACTGGTAGCTCATGTGCGCCGCGCCATGCTGTGAATGCGATCAAACCGAGCGAGAGCGCCATCCAGCGCCAACGAATGCCGAATGGCTGCACGCGCCCAGGTGCCGTCACCTTGAAAGCGCCTTCCAGCGGCGAGCCAACACCATAGGCTGCAAAGAATACCATGCCGAGTCCGACGCCGAGCATTGTCAGCGCGCTGCTCACGGAAACATCATCAGAGCTTGCGCCGCTCAATTGCGCCGCACCGACGTAGAGCGCTGCTATGCCGCCCATCAGCAGCAGAATCTGCCCCCAGCGCGCTTGACGCACTTGACTGAGCCAATCCCAGGCAGCCTTGAGCCGCATACCCAGCTTCTCGCGCGCAGCGCTCGCTTGCGCTGCCAGAGCCAAAGCCACAGAGAGAGCGCTCACTAGCAGAAAGGCATATGGCACTTGCTCAATCGGCAAAAGCAGTAGCGGAAGAAGGACGCTCGCGGCAAAAATGCTGCTAAAGATGATCCAGCGCATGAGTGGATTTTTACTCCGCTTGTTGACCTGCTGGTGAGTTTATCATACAATGATCGCCAAGAAGCCCTTGTGCGGATCGCACAAAGAACGCTGCCTGAAAATTATACAGTGTGGATAAAGCATCCTGTCTCAGGGCTTCATAAGATTCCGTTAGCTTTTGCAAGGACATTTAGGAGACTGCTCGTGACCGATCAACAATACGCGATCAATGCTGTGGGGCAGCCTGGCCGCGCCGCGCCACTGCGCAATGGGCGCGCCGAATGGCTGCATCGTTGGTTGGAAGGCGAAACGCCTGACGCCGCTCTGTTAGAGCAGTACGGTTTTCAGCCCGACCAGTACTACGCGGTCGTCCTTTACCGTCCGATGAGCTTCTCTGAGCACGCGCTCTCAGCGGCCGCCAACGGCGCGCAGCTCGTCGCTTTGCTGCAGACGGAAGCTAATCGGCGCGGCATCAACGGGCCTGTGTGCCTCTACGATAATCAGACCGCAGCGCTCTTCCATCCTGTGGAAGATCCTCAGCAAACCACACGCCTGAAACGCAAGACCGAAGAGATTCGCAAGCAGCTCTCCGTGCGTTTGAACAATGCTGATGTCCATTGCGGCGTTGGGCGCCCTGCCAAAGGCATGGCGATGCTGCGGCACTCCTTCCGCGAGGCAGAACAAGCGCTGCGCTTGAGCAACGAGCTGCAAATTCAGGCGCGTCCCACCTTCTTCGGCAACTCCAGCTTATATGCGCTGCTGCGCTCGCTCAAAAGCCCTGAAGAGCTGGAGCGCTTCTGCAAGACTTGGCTAGCTGACCTGATCAACTACGATACGCGACAACAGAGCGAGTTGCTGGAGACGCTGCGCGCTTACTTTGCCAATAACGGCAACACAGCGCTGACTGCTAAAGAGCTGCGCATCCATCGCAATACGCTCGCCTATCGCTTGAATCGCATCGCTGAGATCACCTGCCTCGATCTCGAAGATGCGGACGTCAGGTTGAACTTGCACTTGGCGCTGAAAGCCTACGAAGTGCTGTACGCGCCTAACGCCGTCTCGCTGTAGCTGGAGCGGCGTGCGCACAAAGGCGCACGCCGCTGAAGAAGGCAGCGTGCCTCTCTAGCGCAGCTTGCTAGCTTGCGCTACAATCGCTTGTATGAGCACTTTCAACACCAAAGTCTTGGTCACGGGCGCTGCTGGCTTCATCGGCAGCCATCTGACAGAGCAGCTAGTGCGCGCAGGCTATGCTGTACGCGCCATGACGCGCTACACCTCAGCGGCCGATAAGCGCGGCAATCTAGCCGATTTGCCGACTGATGTGCTGGATCACGTCGAGCTGTATGCCGCTGATCTGCGCGATGCAGAAGCTGTCAGCAAAGCAGCAGCAGGCTGCACTGCGATCTTCCATCTCGGCGCCATTATCTCGATTCCCTACTCATATCAACATCCAGAAGAGACCATTGCCGTCAACATCAACGGCACCTTGAATGTGCTGCAAGCGATGCGCCAACACGGCACGCCGCGCGGCGTGATCGTCAGCACGAGTGAAGTCTATGGCACAGCCCAATACGTGCCGATTGACGAGCGCCATCCGCTGCAGGCGCAATCGCCCTACGCAGCCAGCAAAATTGCAGCAGAAGCGCTCAGCCTGAGTTTTCAGCGCACTTACGGCACGCCAATTGTTGTGGTGCGCCCCTTCAATACTTATGGCGAGCGCCAAAGCGGACGCGCTGTGATCCCGACCATCATCGCGCAGGCGCTCACGCGCGATGTAGTTCAGCTCGGCGCTGTTCACACCTACCGCGATTACACACACGCGGCTGATACCGCGCGTGGCTTGCTGTGCGCCGCTTTCGGCCCTGAGACGGCAATCGGTCAGGTCTTCAATCTGGGCACAGGCGAATCGCACAGCATCGGCGAGATCGCCGAGCTGATCATCGGCTTGATCGGTCGCCCTGTGAGGATAGAGGCGAACATCAGCGAGCGCCTGCGCCCTGAACACAGCGAAGTGCTGCGCTTGCAATCCAACAACAGCATGGCGCGCAATTTTTTGAACTGGCAGCCTGAGATTGGGCTGGAAGAAGGCCTGACGCGCACTATCGCCTGGATTCAAGCGCACCTTGAGCGCTTCCAGCCCGATCAATATCACGTATGAGCGACTCTGTGCAGGCTGTACTGATGTGCGGCGGACTCGGCACGCGTTTGCGCCCGTGGAGTTACGTGATCCCGAAGCCGATGTTCCCGATCGGCGAGCGTCCGATCCTGGAGCTGCTTTTAGCGCGCCTGCGCAAACACGCCATCACCGAAATCTATCTCTCGCTCGGCTACAAGGCAGAGCTGATCGAAAGCTACTTCAAAGATGGCACTCATCTCGGCGTTCAGCTGCACTATGTGCGCGAATCCGAGCCGCTTGGCACAGCCGGCGCGCTCAACTTGCTGCGCGATCAGCTACGTACGCCGTTCTTGATGATGAATGGCGATTTGGTCACACGCTTGGACTTCCGCGCCTTCTATGCCTTTCACCTTGAGCAGGGTGCAGCGCTCACGGTCGGCGTCAAGGCGCACGAAGTGCCAATTCCCTACGGCGTGGTCGAGAGCGAAGCGCAGACTGTGATCGCCCTGCGTGAGAAGCCGACCTTGAGCGTGAACATCAACGCAGGCATCTACGCGATCAGCCCTGAGGCTTTGCGCTTGCTGCCACATAGCGGCCGTTACGATGCCACGCAGCTGATCCAAGCCGCGCTAGAGGCAGGTTTGCGCGTGTGCAGCTATCAGATTCAAGAATACTGGCTGGATATCGGTCGTTTTGAGGATTATCATAAGGCGAATGAAGATGCAGCAGCCTGGCTTGACGAAGAATAAGGCGCATGCAGCCGCTCACGCTAAGATTCCGACGCCAAGCGGCAAGTTGGCGCTCAAAGCGCTGCAAGTGATGCTGCGCGCGCGCAGCCCATTGCCTGCTCTGGAGGTCTTCCACGGCGAGTTGGGCAAAGTTTTCCGCGTTAACTTGCCCAGCTTCAAGCCGATCATGACAGCTGGTGCCGAATGGGCGCGTTGGCTGCTGGTCGAGGCGCGCGAGTCGTTCCTGTGGAAGGCGCCGAAGGACCCGATTGCGCGCTTGCTGCGCGATGGTTTGTTAGTCGCCGATGGCGAGACGCACGACTCAATGCGGCGGCTGATGAACCCTGCTTTGCATCGCAACGCGCTGATAAGCTATGTTGAGACGATGTGGCGCGCCACAGACCGAATCGCTGACCAATGGCAGCCTGAGCAGGCCTATGATATGCTGCCTGAGATGCGCAAGATCGCCCTGCTGATCGTCATGGAGACGCTCTTCAGCGTGGATTTCATGCCGCATATCGCGCATTACTGGGCGCCATTGTTGCAGACGCTGCGCTATATCTCGCCTGGCATCTGGATTTTCTGGGCGGACGTGCCGCGTCCGAACTATTGGCGTGCCTTGCGCCGCATCGACGCTTACTTGCACCAGATCATCCATGCGCGGCGCGCTCATTTGGCACAAAGCGGCACACAACCGAACGACCTACTCGGCATTTTGGTCAGCGCAGAAGGCGTGGACGACGCCATGATCCGCGATCAGATGCTGACCATGATCATCGCCGGCCACGATACCAGCACAGGGCTATTGGCTTGGGCAATGTACCTGTTAGGCGCGCATCCTGAGGCGGCGCAGCGGCTGCGCGCTGAAGTCGACACGGCGCTCGGCGAGGCGCCGCCAACAATGGAACATTTGGCGCAGCTGAAGTACCTTGACCGTTTCATTGACGAGACCTTGCGCCTGTATCCGCCAGCGCATCTCGGCTCGCGCATCGCCGCACAAGACCTGACGCACGACGGCTATTTGATCCGCAAAGGCGAGCGCGTCACCTACTCGATCTACGTCACGCATCGCATGGCCGAGTATTGGCAAGAGCCTGCTGAGTTTTATCCTGATCGCTTCCTGGAGAAGCCCGTGCCGTATAGTTTTTTGCCGTTTGGTGGCGGCCCGCGCAACTGCATTGGCGCAGCCTTCGCTCAAGTCGAGGCAAAGGTCATCCTCGCGCGGCTGATCCAGCGCTTCGATTTCACCTTGCTCAAGCGCGATGTCCACATGCATATGGCTGTCACGCTTGAGCCGCGGCCGGGCGTCTTCATGCGCGCGCGCCGCCGCTAATCCTGAAAGCTGTCCCGAAAGGTTCTCAGATGCTCAAAGAACTGACGCCAAGACAAGTTCATGAGCGCTTGCGCAATGGCAAGGCGCTGACCATCATCGACGTGCGCGAAGCGTGGGAACTCGCCATTTGCCGCCTAGATGGCGCGCTGCACATCCCCATGGACGAGATTCCCGACGCGCTGGAGCGCATTCCGCGCCAAGGCGATGTGGTCATCATGTGCCATAGTGGCGGGCGCAGTGCGCAGGTCGCTTTTTGGCTGACGATGCAAGGCTTCAGCAACGTCTACAACATGGCAGGCGGCATCGATCAGTGGTCAATTGAAGTCGATGCCAGCCTGCCACGCTACTGATCATTCAGGGCAGACTTTCCAGCCGCTAGCCTGGCCTATTAGCAGCGCTGGTCATTGTACGCAGCAACTGCTAAGATAAAGATAAGGATGGAGTCGACTATGAAAGCTATCTGGAATGGTGCCGTGATCGCTGAGAGCGATCAGACCATTGTGGTCGAGGGCAATCATTATTTCCCGCCTGAGTCGGTCAACCGCGCCTACCTGCGCCCGAGCAGCACGCATACCGTCTGCCCATGGAAAGGCACTGCCAGCTACTACACGCTAGAAGTGAACGGACAGGCCAATCCTGATGCTGCTTGGTACTATCCTGATCCGAAGCCAGCTGCGGCGAACATCAAAGGCTACATCGCTTTTTGGCGCGGCGTGAAGGTGCAGCCGTAGTCCTGTCCATGGATGATGCCGCTTGCCGCGCCTTGAATGCGCTCAATCGCGCTTTCTATGCCCAAGCCGCCGAAAATTTTGACGAGTCGCGTGGCAGGCCCTGGAACGGCTGGCGTCGCCTTTTGCCATACCTTGAGCAGCTGCCTGCGCCGCGCCGAGTCCTTGATTTAGCTTGCGGCAACGGACGTTTCGGTCGCTTTTTGGCGCGTAACTTGAGCGACGTGCACTATCATGGCACGGATAACAACGCGGCACTGCTCGAATCGGCGCGCCGCGCTTTCGCCAAGATGGACGTGTTGCACGACGCGCGCCTTGAGCTGCACGATCTGCTCGAATCGCCTTTGCCTGAAGGCACATATGAGTTAGTAGCGCTCTTTGGCGTATTGCATCACGTGCCGAGTCTAGCGCGCCGCCTGTCTCTGGTGCGCCAAGCAGCTGAGCGTGTAGCACAAGGCGGCTTGTTGGTCTTCACCAGTTGGTGCTTTTACGATCATGCGCGCTTCCGCGAGCGCCTGATCGCCCTGCCCGCCGAGTATGGCGCCGAGCGCGGCGATTGGCTGATGGATTGGCGGCGCGGTCATGCAGCCAACCACTTGCTGCGCTACTGCCATCATGTGGACGAAACTGAGCAGCGTGCGTTAGAAGCAGCCACTCAGCTCACGCTCGTCGAGACCTTCTACGCTGACGGACACACTGATAACATCAATCGCTACAGCATCTTGCGCCGTCTTTACTGATCAATGGCAAGGCCACGCAGCCGAGCGATCTCCTGCCGAAGCTGCTCCGCTCTCGGATGATCGGGAAAGCGCTGCAGCAGGCGCTCTAGGTAGGCGATCGTAGCGGTGATGTCAGCAGGCTCAGCAGCTTGAGGTGCATTCAAGTTCAGCGCTATCGCCTGCGCGTAATCTTGCATCGCTGCTTCGAAGTTATCGCGCTGGCTGTGGGCAAGGCTGCGATTGAAATAGGCCTCAGCTAACTTCGGATTCAGGCTGAGCGCAGCGGTGTAATCTTCAATGGCGCCATCGAGATCGCCCATGTTGGCACGCGCCACACCGCGATTGAGATAGGCGCGCGTGTTGCGCGAATCAAAGCGCAGCGCCGCCGTATAGCTCTCCAGTGCCTCCGCATAGCGCCCTTGCTTGGCGAGCGCCAGAGCACGATTGTGATGCGCCTCAGCAAGGCTTGGCTCCAGGCGCAGCGCTGTCTCGCAATCGGCAAGGCAGGCTTCCACGTCGCCTCTGGCCAGATGCGCGCCACTGCGCCGTGCATAGGCCGCTGCAAAATTCGGATGCAGGCGCAGCGCCTCTGCATAGGCCGCGAGCTTGCCATCTAGATCGTCGGCGGGCAAGCGCAAAGCGCGCTCAAACCATTCCTGCGCATTGAGCTGTGTGCGCTGCTCAGCGCTCAAAGGCGGCAACTGCACGTTCACGCCAAAGGCGCGCTGCAGCGCTTGCAGCGTCTGTTCCCAGTTGGCGTAATCCAGGCGTAGCAGCTCGGCTGTGGTCAGCAGATCAGCTGCATAGCGTACCCGATCGCTCGGATCGAATTGGTTTGAGAGCAAGGCTAGCAGGCGCGTATTGTTCTGTTGTGCATCCTTCAGCACGTTCCGCAAGCTATCATTCGGTTCAACACAGCGCTCGAGCGTGCCAGGCGTCAGAACGAGCAGCATGTGAGTGCCTCTCAGGGCGTGCTCAGCCACTAGGCTCATCTCAATAATTTGTACGTATTCAGCCAGGATGCGCGCAGGAACTTCGCTGACGCTGCGCCGACAAACCAAGATGATTCGACCGTCCATCAGCCACCTGCCAACTCATCAGGCATATCGCCACGGCGCATTTGACGCAGATTCTCGACCATTTGGCGCACTTCAGCCGTCTTTTCGTGCTCTGGCACTAGCTCTAGGAAGCTGATCATATCTTCTAGCGTGCCTTCGATATCGCCCCATTGAGCGCGCGCCAAGCCGCGATTGTAATAAGCCTCTGCTAGCTTCGGATCGGCTTCCAGCGCAGCCGTCCAATCGGCAACGGCGCGCCGCATATCGCTTTTGGCGCGGATCAGGCCGCGATTGTAGTAGGCTTCTGCCAACTTCGGATTAAGGCGCAGCGCCTCAGTGTAATCCGCCAGAGCGTTGGCATCATCGCCCTTGCCGCTATATGCCAAGCCGCGCTGAAAGTAGAAAATGGCTCGCGGCTCGAACTGAATGGCTGTGTTCAAGTCGCCGAGCGCGCTGTCATAGTCGCCGCGGCTGAGCGAAGCTAAGGCACGATGATAGTAGGCCAGCGTCATGGTCGGATTCAAGCGCAAGGCCTCGTTCAGGTCGAGCAGTGCGCTGTGCAGGTCGCCTAGCTTGGCGAATAAAATGCCGCGATTGACATAGGCGACGTCATGATACGGATTCAGGCGAATGGCTGCATCAAAATCTTCCATTGCGCCGTGCAGATCGTCCAGAATTTCGCGGTTAGCGCCGCGCCGTGCATAGGCAGAGGCGAATTCAGGATAGCGCTCGAGCGCAGCCGTATAATCGTCGATGCGGCTTTGCCAATCGCCTTGCGCTCGCGTGAAAGCGCGCTCGAAGAGCTTCTGCGCGGCGATTTGATTCGAATCAACAGGCGGCAAGGCAGCAAGGCGTGCTTGCCATTCTGCCAGCAGCTGCGCGTCGCTCTCAGGCGTTGCGCGCGCAGGACGCGCCTTTAGATACGTCAGGCGCAGACGCGTCATATCTGCAGGAATGCTCTCATAGGTGATCGGAAAGGCGATCGCCTTGGCCAGCAAGCTGCCGAGCATCTGCCGCGCCTGCGCAAACGAGAACTCAGGCGGATGCAGCACAATCAGCTGTGCTTGTGCACTTTGCGCCTGCTCAAGCTGGAAGCGCAGCCAATCGCCTGACTCAATGCAGCGCTCAAGGCTGCCATGTGTGGCGATCAACAAGCAATAAGGGCGCGCCGCAATCTGCGCGCTGATCAAGGCGCGCACGCGCTCATCCAGTGCGCTGTCCAAGTCCATGAAGATATCTATCTCAGCGGCATGCAAGGCACGCCACACAGCGCGTGCAGGGATTGCGGCAATGTCGCGGCGATAGGTCAGATAGACGGCGTTGCTCAGCTGGCTCATGGCAGTTCCTCACTCACTGGCAGAAGGCGCGAGCTCCATTATAGCGTAAGGCGCGCTGCGCGTTCAGCTATCCCAATTGCAGCGAAGCGTGTTACACTCGGCACAATCGCCTATCCATTCACTCGCGGAGGTGATTTCTGATGACGAACAGCGCATATTCAAGCGTCACAGGCGCTCAGAGCGAAAGCACGCTGCCAACTTGGCTGTGGCGGCTGGGCCTGGGCGTGCTGATCGGGCAGTTCAGCCTGCTGCTGACAACAATTGGCAAGCAGAGCGGCTTACCGCGCCGTTCCAGCGTGCCGTATTTCTTCGTGAATGGCAAGATGTACGCGCTGGCGACGCCTGATGAGCAGTGGTATCAAAACGTGCTCGCCAATCCGCTAGCAACGCTCCAGAGCGCCTATGGCACGCAGTCGGTCAGAGTGCGCCGCGTCAGCGATCTACAAGAATTGAGCGATGCCTTCACGCACTTGCGCCAACATCGCCCGACCACCGCAGCGCTCTATCTGGCCCAGGCAGGCGTGCAAAACTTTCCCGATGATCTGGCTGAAGCTGCGCCGCGCCTTCACCTAGTGACCTTCGAGCCGACCACAGCGCAGACGCCTCTGCCGCTCGAGGCTGACCTAAGCTGGCTGACTGTCATCGCCGTGCTGTTGGTAGGCTGGCTGCTGCGCCGTAAGCCGCGCCGCAAAACGCGCAAGATCGCCAAAGCATGAGCGAGGCGACTGTGCGCATCCGCTCGGATCGCGCCAAGACGCTCTCGCGCCGTCATCCATGGCTGTTCAGCGGCGCTGTGCAGTCCGTTGAAGGCGCACCAAGTGATGGCGAGATAGTGACGCTGCGCAGCGCCGATCCGCAAGCAACTTTTCTCGGGCGCGGCTATTGGAACAGCCGCTCTCAGATCGCCGTGCATATCCTGACTTGGCAGGACGAGCCGATCACGCCTGCTTTTTGGCAAGCGCGCCTGGAGCGCGCCATTGGCTTGCGGCAGCCATTGCACAACCTGACTACAGCGTATCGTCTGATCAACGCTGAGAGCGATAGCTTGCCAGGCTTGATCGTCGATCGCTATGGCGATTGGCTAGTGCTGCAGGCGCTCACTTATGGCATAGATCGGCGCAAGGCGGAGCTTGCCGCTTGGTTGAGCGAGCGCCTGCCTGAAGTCCGCGGCATCTACGAGCGCAGCGATGTAGACGTGCGCGCGAAGGAAGGCTTGCCGCCTTCAGTTGGCGTGCTGCTAGGCGAATCGCCGCCGCCGCTGATCGAAATTGAGGAGGCAGGCTGCCGCTACGCTGTGGACGTCTACCGTGGGCACAAGACGGGCTTCTATCTGGATCAGCGCGAGAATCGCATGGCCTTGGCGGACTACCTGCGCACGTTTTTGCCGCAGGCGCAGGTGCTGAATTGTTTTGCCTATACGGGCAGCTTTGCCATAGCCGCTTTGCGTCACGGCGCAGCGGCGCACGTCCTTAATCTGGACGCATCGGCGGAAGCGCTGGCTTTGGCGCGCCACAACTACGCGCTGAACGGCCTCTCGGTTGAAGAAGATGCATTCTTGTGCGGCGATGTCTTTCAAGTTCTGCGGCAATTGCGCGCACAAGGGCGCCAATTCGATTGCATCGTGCTGGACCCGCCCAAATTTGCGCATGCGCAGCGCCAAATCGAGCGTGCCACTCGTGGCTATAAAGATATCAACTTGCTCGCCTTCCAGTTGCTGCGCAGCGGCGGCTGCTTAGCGACCTTCTCTTGCTCGGGCCTGATAGACGCCGATCTGTTCCAGAAGATCGTGTTCGGCGCGCTTGAGGACTCAGGCCGTGAGGCGCAAATCCTGCGGCGCTTGAGCGCAGGCGTTGATCATCCCGTCAGCCTGACCTTCCCTGAAGGCTTCTATCTGAAAGGCCTGCTCTGCCGCGTATGGTGAGCCTAGTTGTGCATTCAAGCGGCGCTCTGTATAATGCCTGAGCAATGTGTGCTAATGATGGAGAGTTGATCATGAAAATTCGCGCTCTTGTGCGCCTGATCGCGGCAATGGGCATTTTGCTGCCCAGCTTGCTCAGCACCTCTTCAGCTGAGGCGAACCTCTTCAGCCTGAGCGTGCATCGCCGCACCTGCAGCCAAGCGACCGCCTATGTCAGCTATGATGGCTTCTCAGGCGGCACTGCGCCTTTCTACATCGCCTTCACTGTTGACTTGAATAACAACGGCGTCTTTGGCGAGGTCGGCGAGCCGACCCTGTTCGCCGAAGTCACGGGCAATGGCTCACCTCTGGTCATTGGGCGGCGCCTGACCTTTCCCAATCAGCGCGAAGGCGCGTTCATCGCGGTGACGGCCTATGAGGTTGATGGCGAAGGCTTCTTCGTGAGCGGCCCGCTAGAGCCTGTGCGCTATAGCTGCACCAATCGCCCTGCCCTGAATGCCACAGCCAGCAACACAGGTATTGTGCCTCGGATCGCGGTGGTGGCGCGCGTGTTCGTCAATCGCGTTGAGGTCTACAGCCAGCCGAGCGCTGCCTCAACGCTGATCGGCGGCCTGGGCTTGGGCCAGCAAGTGGACGTGATAGGGCGCAATGCGCGCAACGATTGGGTGCAGATTCGCTTCAGCGGCGGCACGGGCTGGATCATGTGGCAGACTCAGGCGCGGCTGAGCGGCGCCTTCTCGCAATTGCCAATTGTTGGGTAGCGCTATACGCAAAGCCATAAAATTTGGCGCAAGTGATCTAAGCCGTAAAAGGACGTCCTAGAAATGACGGATCAAAAGGCGCCGTTGCTGTGGTGGCAACGCGGCGTTATCTATCAGATTTATCCGCGCAGCTTCATGGATGCCAATGGCGATGGCATCGGCGATCTGCGCGGCGTGTTGCAGCGGATAGATTATCTGGCTGAGACGCTCGATGTAGATGCGATCTGGCTCTCGCCATTCTATCCTTCGCCAATGGCAGATTTTGGCTACGATGTGGCTGATTACTGCGATGTCGATCCGATATTCGGCACGCTCGCCGATTTCGATGCGCTGCTGGCGGCTGCGCATGCGCGCAACCTCAAGGTGATCATCGATCTGGTGCCGAATCACACGTCCGATCAGCATCCGTGGTTCAAGGAGTCGCGCAGCTCGCGCGATAATCCGAAGCGCAATTGGTACGTCTGGGCTGATCCGAAGCCTGATGGCAGCCCGCCAAACAACTGGCTGAGCGTTTTCGGCGGCAGCGCCTGGGAATATGACGCGCACACAGGGCAGTACTACCTACATTCTTTCCTGAAAGAGCAGCCTGACCTGAATTGGCGCAATCCTGAAGTCAAAGCGGCTATGTTCGAGGTGATGCGCTTTTGGCTGCGGCGCGGCGTCGATGGCTTCCGCGTGGATGTGGCACATTTCTTGATGAAAGACCCGCTGCTGCGCGATAATCCGCCCAGCGAAGGCGGCTTGGCGCTCTACAAGCCAATGGGCGCCTACGACTCGCAGATTCACCTCTACGATAAAGGGCATCCTGATAACCACGCGCTCTACCGCGAGTTCCGCGCTGTGCTGGACGAGTTCGAGCCGATCAGCCCGCGTATGGCAGTGGGCGAGATTCATATCGCCGATTGGCAGGAATGGGCATCCTACTATGGCGAGAACAACGATGAGCTGCACATGCCCTTCAATTTTGCGCTGATCAGCACGCCCTGGCGCGGCGATGTCATCCGCGAGGTGGTCGAGAACGTCGAGCGTGTGCTCAGCAAAGGTCAGCAGCCGAATTACGTCTTCGGCAACCATGATGAGCATCGCGTTGCTAGCCGACTCGGCGCAGAAGCGGCGCGCGCCTGTATGTTGCTCTTGCTGACGCTGCGCGG